>DASXMC010000269.1:0-1729 GCA_036495885.1 Allostellaceae bacterium
CAAAGGCTGCCCGTTCGGGCTGTTCCGAATGCCGGTCGGCAAACCCTCGCCTCGGCTTAGCCGTAAATCGTTAACGATCTGTTGATGCCGCATCCGGATGCGATCGCGGGAAAGCGCGATTTCGCGTGCCAGCTCTGCCATCGCGTGGTCGAGCTCTTCCGGAGATCGGGCAGCAGCCACGCGTCGCTCGCAATCCATTGCTTCGAGTGTCGCGATCAGGGCGCCGCGGCGCTCGATCAGCTGTTCTGCGGTCGCGACCGGCCGGCGATCGAAACCACCGTTGCGTTCGATCCGGAACAGGCGAGACAGGCGCCGGGCGACGCGGCTTTCGCGGCATGCCAATGCCGGCCTGCTATCGCTCACTCCGTCCACCTCGGGGTCGCGAACAACCCGAAGGGCGGCAGCGGGCCGGTCGGGCCGGGCGGACTCGGTTCCGCGAACGCCGCGGCGGCCTCGGCCGCCACCGCTTCGAGCTTGCCTCCGTAATCGGTGTCGCTGGCGTAACCGCCCGCCATCAAACCGCGTCCATAGGCCTCGGCATCATCGCCCAACCCGATCAGACCCTGATATCGGGGATTTCCGCCGATCAGCGCGACATAATCTTGGACCGAGGCGTCGAGGCTGGGATAAGCGCGGAAGGCAGCGTCTCGTGCTACCCGCTGACCCTCTTCGACTTCATGGGTCAGGGTCGTGAACTGATCCCCTTGCCAGGTCGCCCCGGCCTTGATGCCAAAGAGATTATTGCCGACTACCGAGCGGCCCCACCCGGTCTCGAGTGCTGCATGCGCCAGCAATATCCGTGGCGAGACGCCGAGCTGCCGCCCCGCCTCCACCATCATTGGCCGCAGCTGGCGGACAAAAGACTGAACCTTCGCTGCGGGCGGCGATGAGCGGCCCAAATCATCGCCGGCGCTCACCGGCGACGAGGCCGAACCCGAAGCCGCCGCTGGCGCATTGCCCGGCCATGCCGCGGCCAGGCGCCCAGGCGCCGGCATTGCGGTCAGCGCGGCGGCGGGGCCAGATGCCGGCTGGGTACTGCCCGGCGCCGCCGCGACTAGCGGCCGTCCACCGCCCTGCTGCCAGTAAGGCCGCAAGGCAAAGCCTTGCGCCTGGTGGGACCCGAGCGCACGAAAATTGCCGGGGGCGCCGGGTGGTGCGCCCGCCGTGGGCGCTTTGGCGTCCCCGCCGGCTAGGCGCTGCTTCTCTTCAATCGAGCGGAACAGCAGATCGGCCAATCCGAGCTTGTCGCCCGAGGCAGCCATCTGGCTAATTGCATTCGCAAACAAACCGCTGACAATATTGCCGCCGGTGTCGTCGCCGGCCACCGGCAGGGCGGTTCCGTCGCTCCCTTGCATGACGTTCTGCACCAAGAGAGCGGCGAATTGTCCTGCTGCCGCCTTGGCCGCGGCCGGGTCGGTCCCGTGTTGTTTGAGGGCAGCCAAGCTCTTGGAATCGGCGGCCGAGATCAGCCGCTGCGCGGTCGCGAGATCCACCTCACAGCACTTTGATTCGGGCGCGCAAGGCGCCTGCCTGCTGCAGTGCCTGCAGGATCGCCATCAGATCGGATGAGGTCGCTCCGATCGCGTTCAGATTGCGCACGATATCGGATACCCGCGGCGCATTGCGCAATTCGACCACCCGCGCGCGCCTCTCGCTGGTCTGCAGCTGGGTCCGCGGAACCACCGTGGTGCGCCCGCGGCTGAACGGCGCCGGCTGTGAGACCTCCGGC
>DASXMC010000270.1:0-2878 GCA_036495885.1 Allostellaceae bacterium
TACACCGCCGCCATCTCGAACGTTATGTGCTGCTGCCGAACTACCGCAATTATTGGAAGGAAGCGGGCTACCGGGAGGAGATGACGGCGATCGAAACAGCCCTCGCCGAAGGGCGCCCGGACGACATTCCGCACTACCTGACCGATCGCTGGATCGCCGACAACACGCTTTACGGCAGCGCCGCCAAGGTCCGCGACCGGCTCGCCGAATGGTATGCCGCCGGCGTCAACACGCCTGTCCTCGTCCCCAATTCAGTCAACGGCAACCAGCTGACGGCGCTTTCCGAGATATTTTCGACTTTTGCCAACTGACCCGCGGCCGCCTCAAAGACGCGGCCCCGGGTCAGTCGGATTACCCGGCTGAAGCGGGAGTGAGTGCGACGGCGGCCTCTGAGGTTAGCAGTAGAAAGGTAAAGGTCTCCTGTAGGTAGAGCCGCACATTGGCTTGGTCATGGCTCAGATAGCCGATCGAAAAATCCTGGCCGACATGCAGGTCGAAATCGCCGCCGCGGGTGGTCAACACAAAACCGCCGGCGATGGCCGGGGCCCAGATGATCTCGGTCTCGACCAACCGCGAGATGTGCTGCAGGATCGGGTAACCGTAATCGACCCCCTCGCTGACTGCGGTATAGGCGTCGGTCCCCAGCAGCACCGAATAAGGGCCGTTGACCCCGGCGAGGCGCAGTTCGGTCAACGCGTGGGCGATCGCGTTGGGATAGTTGCGCACATCGGCCGGCAACGGCACCGGGGCGTTGCTCGCCCCTCGGCGGATACCCTCGATCTCGCCCGCGGCATAGCCGTCAAAGACCGCGCCATCCTCGGCAAAGGCGATCTTTTTGGCGGCGTCCTTGGCAGGCTGCCAGTCCGAATCATTGGCGCCGCGCTCGACATCGTCGATCATCTGCCGTTCGAGCTCGAACGGCACGCGCAGCTCGACAAGCGGCTTCGCCTGGCGCTGGCGCGCGATAATGCCGTCCGCGGGTGCCGCGATGTCGCGCAGATGGCCGGTGCCGACCGCCGACAGCATAGTACCGGAGGGTCCTTGCAGGTCGACGACGCGGCGCGCGGCGAGATAGCGCCTCAATGTGCGCGAGGTTTCTTCTTCGATCTGCGCCCAGGCGGCATCCGAGATCGGCGCCAGCTCGCGATGGAGATTATTCATCAGGAAGGATCTCTCTTCAGTGAACCGATGCCGAGCGAACCGCCTTCTGCCGGCATCTCGGGCGGCGGCGCTGCGGGCGGCCCCGGCTCGGGCGGGCCGTCGACCGCTACATTTTCGAGAAAATCGGCAGTTGGCACAAAAAACAGGTTGCCGGTTACAGCGCGGCTGAAATCGAGGATGCGGTCGTAATTGCCCGGCGGCTTGCCGATAAACATGTTTTCGAGCATCTGCTCGATCGTGCGCGGCGAGCGGGCGTAGCCGATGAAGTAGGTGCCGTAGTCGCCCTTGCCGACCTCGCCGAACGGCATGTTGTCGCGAACGATCTTTTTCTCTTCGCCGTTCTCGACGATTGTGGTCAGCTCGTTATGCGCGAAGCTCGGCTTGACTGCGGCGTCGAGCTCGATATTGGTCGGTTTAGTGCGGCCGATGATCCGTTCCTGAGCCTCGGTCGGGAGCGCGTTCCACGCCCGCAGATCGTGCAGGTATTTCTGGACGATTACATAGCTGCCCCCGGCAAATTCCGAGTCCTCGTCGCCGATCAAGGTGGCGTCGAGTGCGGCCTCGCCGTCCGGGTTTTCGGTGCCGTCGACAAAACCCAACAGGTCGCGCTGATCGAAAAAGCCAAAGCCGTGCACCTCGTCGGCAACTGCGACTGCATCGGCGATCCGGTTCATGATCTGGCTCGCCAGCTCAAAGCACAGATCCATGCGGCGCGCGCGGATATGAAACAGCAGGTCGCCGGGAGTAGCAGGGGCCATGCGCGCACCGGCGCGGAACTCGCGAAACGGATGCAGTTCGGCCGGGCGCGGTGACCCGAAAAGACGGTCCCAGACCTCCGAGCCAAACGACATGATGCAGGAGAGCCGCCCGTCGAGATCGCGAAACCCCACCGCGCGCAATAGATTGGCCAACTCGGCGCAGAGCGAACGGATGGCAGTTTCGGCCTCCGGCCCCGGGTTGACCGTGACCACAAGAAAGATCGCCGCCGGGGTTAGCGGCGAGGCCACCAGCTGCGACAACGCCCTCGCCTGCCCCGCCCGTCCCGGCGCGGTTGTTCGCGTGCTTTCCGTCAGGTTATTCCCCTCGAACCCGCTGCCGGCCGTTGCAGCCAGCCTGATCGCAGTGCCGGACCATGCGTCAGGCCGGAGCGACGCGCAAGACCCCGCTCGGCAATCGCGGTATGCGCGAGCCGTATCAGCGCTATGCGCTGGGCCTGACGGCGCGGATAATGGCCAGCCGCCCCTCCTGCCACAGGCAATCGACCGCCGCAAAACCGGCGTCCTTAATCGTTGCCATCTGCGCGTCGACCCCGCCGATCAATTCGAACAAGTCATAATCGAGAAACACGCCTTCCGGCTTGAGTATCGAGGCGGTGGCGCGATAGCAGGCGGCGATTTGGCTCTGATCGCGCAGATTGTGGATCGCGATTGCCGTTACCGCGAGATCGAACGGGGCGCCGATCCCCTGGGTCCAGGCCGGACCGCATAGATCGCCGATTGCGTAGTTGACCCGCCCCCCATAGGGGGCAAGCCGCTCGCGGGCGCGGTCGAGCATCGGCTGCGAATAATCCTGCAATGTCACGACCGCTTGCGGGAAGGCGCGCAACACCTCTTCGGTGACAACACCATAGCCGCCGCCGACATCGAGCACCTTGATCGCGCTGTCGGCGGCAAAGGGTGCGGCAGCGAGCATCTCTCGCAAGCGCGCCCGCCGCTCC
>DASXMC010000271.1:0-1911 GCA_036495885.1 Allostellaceae bacterium
TGCGGGGTGGTCGGCGAAGGTGCGGTGCTCGATCTCGACTACGCCGAGGATTCGCAGGCAATGACCGACGCCAATTTCGTGCTGACCGGCCGCGGCGGCATCGTCGAGATCCAGGCCACCGCCGAGGGGGCGCCGTTCGACGAGCCTCTCTTTGCCGAAATGCTGCGCCTCGCCCGCTCCGGCATCCGCGAGCTGACCCGACGCCAATGGCTGGCCCTCGGCCTCGGCGCCCGTTGATGCCGCGCCAGTTCAGTGGCAGGCGGCTGGTCATCGCCAGCCACAACCCGGGCAAGATCGAGGAGATTGCGGCGTTGCTTGAGCCATTTGGCGTCGAGGCCGTTTCGGCAGGCTCGGCGGGCCTGCCCGAGCCCGAGGAAACCGGCGACAGCTTTGAGGCGAACGCTGCAGTAAAGGCGCATGCCGCCGCTGCGGGCAGCGGATTGCCGGCCCTCGCCGACGATTCCGGGCTGGTCGTGCCGGCATTGGGCGGTACGCCCGGCATCTATTCGGCGCGCTGGGCCGGACCCTCGAAGGATTTCGCGGCGGCAATGGCGCGCGTCGAGCACGAACTCGGCGACCGCGACCGCAGCGCGTTGTTTGTTGCTGTATTAGCATTGGCGTGGCCCGACGGTCACCTCGAGGCGTTTCGCGGCGAGGTGCGGGGCCGACTGGTGTGGCCGCCGCGCGGCGAGCGCGGCTTTGGCTATGACCCGATGTTCGTGCCCAATGGCGGCTCTTTGACCTTTGGCGAGATGGCTCCCGTCGACAAGCGCAAGATCAGTCACCGCGCCCGCGCTTTTGCCAAGCTCGTCGCGGCGTGCCTCGCCGGTCGATGATGGCCAAAGCCGAACCGCTTGCCGTTTATGTCCATTGGCCCTTCTGCCGGTCGAAATGCCCGTATTGCGACTTCAACAGCCATGTTCGCGACGCCGTCGATGAGGCACGGTGGACCCGCGGACTGCTAGCCGATCTCGACTACATGGCGCGGCTGGCGCCCGACCGCATTGTCGAGACCGTGTTCTTCGGCGGCGGGACGCCGTCGCTGATGCCGCCCGAAACCGTAGCCGCCGTGCTCGACCACATCGGGTCGCGGTGGCGCGTGGCCGACGATGTCGAGATCACCCTCGAAGCGAACCCCAATTCGGCCGAAGCCAGCCGCTTCAGCGCTTTCGCTGCGGCCGGGGTCAACCGTTTGTCGCTTGGGGTTCAGGCCCTCGATCCGGCGGCCTTGCGCTTTCTTGGCCGCGCTCACGACCGGGACGAGGCGATCGCAGCAATCGAGCGTGCCCGCCGGTGCTTCGCGCGCTTTTCATTCGACCTGATATACGCTCGCCCCGGCCAGACCGTCATCGGCTGGCGCCGCGAACTCGACGAGGCGCTGGGATTGGCAGATGGCCACCTGTCGCTGTACCAGCTGACGATCGAGCCCGGCACCGCCTTCGCGACCCTGGCGCGGCGCGGCGACCTTGCCGAACTCGACGAGGACACCGCAGCCGCACTCTACGAGACCACCCAGGACCGTCTCGCCGCTGCCGGTATGCCGGCCTATGAGATATCGAACCATGCTCGCCCCGGCAGCGAGTGCCGACACAACCTCGCCTATTGGCGCTATCGGGATTATCTCGGCATCGGACCCGGGGCGCACGGCCGGCTGACCCGTGGCGAGATCAAATATGCATTGCGTCAGCGTCGCTCCCCGGAAGCCTGGCTCGCTGCGGTCGAGGCCGCCGGGACCGGCCTCGAAGAAACAACCCCGCTCGACCGGCAGGCCGAGATCGAGGAAATGCTGATGATGGGTCTGCGCCTCTGCGCAGGCATCGCCTGCAACCGCCTCGAACGGGCCGCCGGGAGCCCGGTCGAGAGCCTGTTCGCACGGCGCCTGCCAGCATTGATCGAAGGCGGGTTTCTGAC
>DASXMC010000272.1:0-2370 GCA_036495885.1 Allostellaceae bacterium
ACCGGGCAATGGCGGTGGCGCGCAATCGACTTCAACCGCGGGAAGGCGCTGCGCCAGGGCTTCGAGGAAACAGAGATGGCCGCAATCGAACGCGGCCGGGCTGTGGGCCGTCGGCTCGACGCGGCGCTCACGCGCCTCCGGCTGCGGTGAGTGCGGCGCTCGCGATTTCCGACCTGCGGGCATGCTCGGCTTATTTATCGCTTATTTGGCCCCCGCTTATTTGGGGCGACCCGCCCCCTAACCATTTGATTTATTTGGTGGGTGCAGCAGGACTCGAACCTGCGGCCCGCTGATTAAGAGTCAGCTGCTCTACCAACTGAGCTATGCACCCCGTCCAGAGCGGGTTTCTAGCAAAGCCGCTGGAGCTTGTCGATACGATGCCGGCTCGCATCTCATGGCTGTCCGGGCCGGCAACTCGGGCCGCAGCGCATACGCCGGTCCTGTCGTCTCGGCTTGACCACGCTGCCTCTCGCCTACTGTCAACTCACGCTCAGCGTGATGCGCCGCGGCTTATGCCCTGCGCCTTCGCCCGGGGGTGCCGCCGGTTCGGCGAGGGCCGCCGCCAGTGCTTCGACATCGGCGGTGGCGGCCCTTTGCGCGGCGCGCTCAACCGCACGATAATGTCGCACCACGGCATGGCCAAATTCGGTCAAGGAGGCACCGCCGCCATGCTGACCGCCCGCCTGCGAGACAACGAGCGGGGCGCGGAAACAGTGATTGAGACTATCGACGAGTAGCCAAGCCCGCCGGTAGGACATGCCCATTTGGCGCCCGGCCGCGGAGATCGAGCCGTGCCGATCGATCAGCTCGAGGAGCTTGACCTTGCCCGGACCGATGGCGCGGCCCGCGTCGAAATCGATGCGCAGTGTCAGCCTCGCCATGGCCTCGCGCCTGGGGTTTGAGCGGCGGTCCGGGCATCGCCGTCGCCGCTCGTTGTCTGATGCTCTCTTGCTCCCAACCGCTGCGCGCTGCAAGTACACTCAACAGAATGCCGGCGATGATCGCGCCGATCACCGAGTAGGCAGCGGCGCCGGCTCAAATTCCGTCGCGACCCCCGGCGACCGAGAGCAGTGCGGCAAGCTGGTCGGGTCGGTCAAGAAGCTCCCGGCTCGGCCCCGCAAACACAACGATGCCGCGGTCGAGGACAATCGCCCGTTGCGCCATCTCCAACGCCAGCCGGGCATGTTGCTCGACCAGTACCAAAGCGAGATCGTCTTCGCGCTTCAGGCGTTCAAGCCCAGCGAGGAGCGCCTCCACAATGACGGGCGCGAGGCCTTCCAGCGGCTCGTCCAACAGCAATAATTTGGGGTTACCCATCAACGCCCTGCCGATCGCCAGCAGTTGCTGCTCGCCGCCCGAGAGCTGATTGCCGCGGTGATGGCGGCGCTCGGCGAGCGACGGAAAGAAATCGTAAACCCGGTCCTGCGACCAGCGGCCCGGCTTCTCGGCGACCAGCAAGTTCTCCGCCACCGTCAACGAGGCAAAAATCTCGCGCTCCTGCGGCACAAAACCGATGCCGAGGCGGGCGCGGCGAAACGGCGGCAAGCCCGCGATCTCAACTCCGGCGAAACCGATCGAACCGGCCCGCAACCGCGTATGTCCCATGATCGTGGCAAGCAGGGTCGTCTTGCCGACCCCGTTGCGGCCAAGCACGGCGAGACTGCCGCCCGGCGGCAGGTCGAACCCTATCCCCTCCAATATGACGGTCTCGCCATAGCCGGCCGATACGGCGGAGAGCGCCAAGCCGTCGCGGCTCACCGGGCGGCCCGCTCGCCGAGATAGACTTGCCGCACCCGGGGATCGGCAGCAATTTCGACCGGCGCCCCCTCGGCCAGCACCCTCCCTTGCGCCAAAACGGTGATCCGCTGTGCCAGCCGAAACACCAGATCCATGTCGTGCTCGATGATCAACACCGCGATCTGCGGCGACAATCCTTCGATCGCCTCGATAATCCGGCCATTTTCGCCCGCGGGAACACCGGCCGCCGGCTCGTCGAGCAACAAAACCCGGGGGGCAAGCCCCAGCGCCACCGCGATCTCGGTCAACCGCTGGCGGCCATAGGCGAGGGTTGCGACCGGCCGCAGCGCCTCCTCGGCTATCCCCATCTGCTCGAGCAACGCATAGGCTTCATCGATTGCCTCGCGATGGTCGCCGGCGGGGCGCCGCATATCGCCGCCGAGGCCGCGGCATTCGCACACCGCGAGGGTCACGTTTTCGAGGACGCTCAGCCCGCGAAACAATTGCGTCACCTGGAAGGTGCGGACGAGCCCGCGCTTGACGCGCGCCGCCTGCGGCAACGAGGTGATCTCGGCGCCGTCAAGAAAGATGTGCCCGGAGTTCGGCGCCAGCGCCCCGGTGACCAGATTGACA
>DASXMC010000273.1:0-3428 GCA_036495885.1 Allostellaceae bacterium
CAATGCATGGAGCATGGCGAGTACCGGGGTTGCGCCCACACCGGCACTCAGCAGGACAACGGGTCCGTCGCCTGGCCTCAGCGTGAAGCTGCCGCGTGGCGCGCTTGCATCCAGAACGTCGCCAATCCGAACCTGAGTCTCGACGTAGGCCCCGGCTGCGCCGTGAGTCTCTCGCTTGATGCTCACGCGATAGCGATCCACGCTCGGCGCACCCGACAAGGAATAGCTGCGTAGGAGAGCGGGGTCGTCGGGCCCTGGCTTAAGCCGCAAAACGATAAATTGCCCCGCCAGGGCGGCCGTCAGCGGCTTGCCGTCGGCCGGCTCCAGAACGAGCGAGGTGACATTGCTGCTCTCACGCAGCTCGTAACATACCCGCAATGGGCGGAAGCCTGGCCATGCCGAGGGGGCGCCCTGCGGCGGGCCGAGCCCGGGGTTACCCGTTGTTCCGCCGCCTTTCCGTTCTCGGTCGAGCAGCGCCTCGAGCGAGGTTCTCCAGCCGGCGCTCAATGCCGGGATGCGCAACGCTCGTTCCAGCCCGCTCGCTGGGTGACCCGGCAAGTATAACAACGCATTAATCTCGGCGACGGTCATACGCTCCGGACCCGCCTTGACCTTCAAGATCTCGTCGCCGTCACCGACTTCGCCTTCCTCCAAAACGCGAAAATAGAAGCCGGGCCTTCCGTGTGAGGTAAGCAGCGCTGCCATCTGCGGCTCGTTCATGCGAATGCCGACCCGGTAGCAGGTGACGCGCGGCTGCGTCACTTCGAACAGGGCACCGCCGATCCGGTAATGATCGCCGATGCACACTTCAGTATCCGGTAGTGCCTCGACGGTAAAATTCTCTCCGAACTGGCCATAGGTAAAGTCGTTTCGACCGAGCTGGGCTTGCCAATACCGGTATGAGTCGATCTGATAGACAAAGACGGCCCGATGCTCGCCGCCATGCCCCATCAAATCTCCTTGCCCGTCACCGTCGATGTTGAGACGCCGCGCCATCCGCTTGCCTTGAACGGACGCCTTCCAGACGGCGGTGTGGACAGTTTTCCCTTGCCACTCGATGTCGCGTGGCAGCCCCACATTGACCGAGAGCAAACGCGCCATCGTCATCATTTCCTCTCAAGAGAGGCCCAAGAGTAAGCACATTTCAGCCGGCGTCGATAATCCCGCGTTTGATCGAGCGCCAAATCGAGAGCCCGAAACTCAGGCCCGCCGGCTTCATCGTCACGAAAGGCTCGAGCAGCTTGTCGCTGTTTCCGAACCGGCATTCTCTGGAAGGTCCCCGCGTTGCAGCGGTCTCGATTTCATACCGCGGCGCCAACGCCGAATGTCCCGAACGTCCGGAATCGGCGCATCTCGAACATGGGCCTAGCGACTAGCCGTGGCGGCATTGCGCTGATCGGGCAACACCGATGGTGGCGCGCAGGTCGTCAGCGTCGAGTACCTTCGCGGAGGGCGCGCCAGATGCGCTCGGGGGTGGCGGGCATTGGGATATCGGCGACGCCGAGCGGGGCGAGCGCGTCGAGGATTGCGTTGATCACGGTGGGGGTGCTGGCGACGGTGCCGCCTTCGCCGACACCTTTGGCGCCCAAGGGGTTGGTCGGGCTTGGCACCGGGCTGAAATCGATCCGGATCGCGGGCAGGGTGTCGGCGCGCGGAATGCCGTAATCCATCAGGGTACCGGTCAGTAATTGGCCGCTGTCAGGCTCGTAAATCACGTCCTCGAGCAAGGCCTGGCCCGCCCCCTGGGCGATGCCGCCCATGATCTGGCCCTTCGCCAATAGCGGGTTGATCACAGTGCCGCAATCGTCGACGACAGTGTAGCGGTCGAGTTCGACAGCACCCGTGTCAGCGTCGATCTCGACCTCGCAGATATGGCAGCCATTGGGAAAGCTCGGCATATCCGAATTAAAGGCGCCCGCCCCCTGCAGACCCATCCCGAGCTCCGATGGCAGGCCGACCGGGATGAACGACATTTGCGCTATCTGCTCGATCGGCATCGAGCGGTCGGTGCCGGTGATCGTAAAGGCGCCATTGGCAAAGGCGATGTCGGCGGTGTGGGCCTCCATAAAATGCGCGGCAAAGCGCTTGCCGCGCTCGATGACCTCGTCAGCCGCGCCGCGCAACGCGCTGCCGCCGATCATCATGCTGCGCGAGGCGTAAGTGCCGCGGCCGATCGCGATCTCGTCGGTATCGGCCTGCGCCAGATGGATCTTGTCCTCGGGCACACCGAGCCATTCCGCAACCATCTGCGCGTAGCTCGTCTCGTGGCCCTGGCCGTGCGACAGAGTGCCGGCGAGGATCGTCAATTCGCCAGACGGGTCGAAGCGCAATTCCATGCGCTCGTTGAAGACGCCGGTGTTGTCGATGTAATAGGTGATCGCACGCCCGCGCAGTTTGCCGGCGGCTTGGCTTGCGGCCTGGCGCGCGGCGTAGCCGTCCCAATCGGCCAAGGCCTGGCATTTGGCCATCGCCGCGGCGTAATTGCCGCTGTCATAGATCCAGCCGGTGCGGGTCTCGTACGGATAGGCGTCGGGGGGAAGCAGGTTCTTTTTGCGCAATTCGGCCGAGTCGATCGCCATCTCGTGCGCCGCCCGGTCGACAAGGCGCTCCATGATGTAGACGCCCTCTGGCCGGCCCGCGCCGCGATAGGGAACGGTCGGTGCGGTATTGGTAAAGACGAGGCGGCTTGTCACCCCGACCGCGGGGATGTCGTAAACCGTCGGGGCGAGCTTCAAGGAAAATATGATCGGGATCGCCCCCGCACCCTCGATATAGGCGCCGACATTGTGTGCGCCGGTCCAGCGCAATGCCAAAAACCGGCCGTCGGGATCGAGCGCCAATTCGGCGGTGACGTTCTGGTCGCGCCCGCCATCGTCGCCGAGCAACGCCTCGGAGCGCGACGGGATCCATTTGACCGGCCGGCCCACACGGCGCGCCGCCCACACGACGACCGCCTCTTCGGGATAGACGTTGCCCTTCATACCAAAACCGCCGCCGACATCGCGGGCGACCACCCGGATGCGGCTTTCGGCGACATGGAGGATGTGGTGCGCGAGCGTCTGGCGCACCCCGTGCACGTTCTGGGTGCTGGTGTAAAGCGTGTAGCGGCGGGTGCCGGGATCGTAATCGGCGAGGCAGCCGCGCGGCTCCATCGTTACCGCGGTGAGCCGGTTGTTGTAGAGCGTGAGGCGGGTGATGTGGTGGGCCCGCGCAAAGGCGGCGTCGACCTGATCGGCATTGCCCAGCCGCATCGTAAACGAGGTGTTTCCGGCGGCGGCGTCATGGACCAGCGGCGCCTGCGCACGGAGAGCGTCGTCAACCCGGATCACGGCAGGGAGCACATCGTAATCGACGGTCACCAACTCGGCTGTGTCGCGCGCCTGCGCCTCGCTCTCTGCGATGACGACCGCAACCCGCTCGCCGACATA
>DASXMC010000274.1:0-11414 GCA_036495885.1 Allostellaceae bacterium
GTCGGAAAGATCAGCATGACCAGGTGATCGATCAAATGGCCGATATTGATAAAGCTGATGACGCGGGACCGTGCGGTCATGCCGCCTCCGTTCGACAATAACGCTTGCCGATCCTATGTATGGCGTCCGATCGTATTCGTATCGCCAATGATCGTCGAGAAACCGACATCGATGAACAGCACCAGCACCGGGATCAGAACAGCACCAGCACCGGGATCAAAAGCACCGACCGGGCCGATTACCAGGACACGCCGCGCCCGATCGCCGGCATGGCCAAGGATTTTGCCGACGGCTCTTGGATCGAGCCGCATTGCCATCCGCGCGCGCAATTGACCTGGGCGGTCCGCGGCGTGATGACAGTAACCGCCGCCCACGGCACCTGGGTGGTCCCGCCAAACCGCGCCTTGTGGATCCCGGCCGAGACCGAGCATGCGATCCGGATGTCGGGAGCGGTGGCAATGCGCGCGGTTTATATCGATGCCGCGGTTGCAAAAATGGTTGCCGGCGACTGCAAGGTCATCCTGGTCTCGCCGTTGTTGCGCGCGCTAATGCTGGAGCTCGCGGCGGCACCCCTCGATTACGACGAAAGCGGGCGGATCGGCCACGTCGCCGCCTTGTTTCTCGACGAAATTCGCGTGCTCGATGCCCAACCGCTGCATATTCCGATGCCGACAGACAAGCGCCTGCGCCGGGTTTGCGAGGCGCTGCTGCGCGATCCGGGCCGGCGTGAAACATTGGAAGCATGGTCGGCGCTCGCCGGCGCCAGCAGCCGAACCCTGGCGCGGCTGTTCGAGCGCGAGACCGGCATGCGGTTTGTCGACTGGCGCCATCAAGTTCGGCTCGCCCAGGCGCTAGTCCGATTGGCGCAAGGGCGAGATGTGGCCGCAGCGGCCCGCGCCGCCGGCTATGACAGCATCAGCGCCTTCAGCGCCATGTTCCGCCAAGCTCTCGGCAAGAGGCCGCGCGATTATTTCGAGCGATAATGCGGCTTCGCATCGCGGCAGCTCTGATCCACCTGCCCGTATATCCGGGGGCCCTTCGCGTACACGGTCAGATGGTGCCCCCGGATCTCAGTCTGGGGAGCCGGGTCAGGATTTCGCAATACCGGGTCGCTGCACGTTAGTTGGCAAAAGCTGCAATGCCGGTTTGGGCGCGGCCGAGGATCAGCGCATGGATATCATGCGTGCCCTCGTAGGTATTGACTGCTTCGAGGTTCATCAGGTGGCGGATCACATGGTATTCGTCGGAGATGCCGTTGCCGCCGTGCATGTCGCGCGCCATCCGCGCGATGTCGAGCGCCTTGCCGGCGTTGTTGCGCTTTAACAGAGAGACCATCTCGGGTGTGGCCCGCCCCTGATCCTTGAGACGCCCGACCCGCAGACAGGCGTTGAGGCCGAGCGTGATCTCGGTCTGCATGTCGACGAGTTTTTTCTGGATCAGCTGGTTGGCGGCGAGCGGGCGGCCGAACTGGCGACGCTCGATCGTATAGCTGCGCGCGGCATGCCAGCAGAATTCGGCAGCGCCCATTGCCCCCCAGGCGATGCCGTAGCGGGCATTGTTGAGGCACGAGAACGGCCCACGCAAGCCGCTGATGTGAGGCAGCAGGTTTTCCTCGGGAACAAAGACGTCGGCCATGACGACCTCGCCGGTTGCCGAGGCGCGCAGGCTGAACTTCCCCTCGATCTTGGGAGTGCTGAGCCCCGCCATGCCGCGTTCGAGAATAAACCCGCGGATGACGCCATCCTCGGTCTTGGCCCAGACCACGAAAACATCGGCAATTGGCGCGTTCGAGATCCACATCTTGGCGCCGTTGAGGCGATAGCCGCCGGATACTGCGACCGCCCGCGTCGTCATCCCGCCGGGATCGGAGCCGTGGTCAGGTTCGGTCAGGCCAAAACAGCCGACCCACTCTCCCGTAGCCAGCTTCGGCAAATATTTCTGGCGCTGCGCCTCGGTGCCGAAATCGTAGATCGGATACATGACAAGGCTCGACTGCACGCTCATCGCCGAGCGGTAACCGCTGTCGACGCGCTCGACCTCGCGCGCGATCAGACCATACGAGACGTAATTGACGCCGGCGCAACCATACCCCTCGATTGTCGAGCCGAGAAAACCAAGCGCCCCCATTTCGTCCAAAATTTCGCGGTCAAAGCGCTCGTGCCGATTGGCCTCGATCACCCGCGGTAGCAGCTTTTCCTGGCAATAGGCACGGGCGCTGTCGCGCACCATCCGCTAGTCTTCGCTGAGCTCTTCCTCGATGAGGAAGGGATCGGCCCAGTCGAACCGCGTTGAGGTCGGCCTTTCATCGCCGGAGCGCGCTGCGAGCGTTGTGTTGCCTGGCATCGGGAGCCTCGAAGGGTAGGATCGTGCGCCCGGAACTATAACGCATCCACGCCGCCCGGGGCATAAATCCGCCGGCGTTCGCACCCGATAAAACCCTGCAGCACCTCGCGATTAACGCTAAACCTATAGCTGGAGCCAGCTATTTTTTCATTCCCGAAGGCTGCCGGCCGGTGCCGCGGCCGAGCCCGATCTTTTTCGCAAAGGCGGAACGCTGTTCGGCGTAGTTGGGCGCCACCATCGGGTAATCCGGAGCCAACCCCCACCGCGCCCGGTATTCGTCTGGCGTCATGTTGTAAGTCGAGCGCAGATGCCGCTTGAGCATCTTCAGCTTCTTACCGTCCTCCAGACAAATCAAATAATCGGGCGTAATCGATTTGCGAATCGCGACTGCCGGTTTTGCCGGTTCCGGCGCCGGTTCAGGCGTCGGCCCCTCTAATCCCTTTAGCGAATGATAGACGGCGTTGATGACCTCGGCCAGCTGGGTTGTCGGCAACGTATTGTTGCTGACATAAGCGGCCACAACGTCAGCAGTCATCCGCAACAACTCTTCCTCCGCCATTTTTGGCGTCGATGTTTCTGCCATCATTTGCCTCGAAGAAGCCCGAATGTGCACGCGAAGGTCGATAATTACCGCACGAATTTCTTGTGTCAACGGAAACCTATAAGAGAGCGCAGTCATTGTCATTTGTCTGCGGAAGCAACAAGGCCGATTGCGCCGCCCGGCCGCAAAAAACCGATCGCTCAATCCTCCCGCGACGAGACAAAGTTCTTTGGTCACCCGATGCGCCGCGGCCGGAGGATGGGTTCGCGGCCTTGGCACAACGCGATCTCCCGCGATGGCTGGTGGGCCGCTGGCAGACAGCAGCGAAATATGGTAGATACCGCGCTTATGTCGTTCGGCACTTACGCCCACATCGGATGATGACGAGCAGCCGGCCTGCTCGGCTTTACTTGGGGTACTGACGATGGTCTTGTTCTCGCGATTGTCCGTTGCGGGCGTCGCCCATCACGCCGGCGGCGCGCGCCTGGCGGCGAGCGATCCGGAAGTCGCGGCAGCCATCGCCGGCGAATTGCTGCGCCAGCAATCCCAAATCGAGTTGATCGCCAGCGAAAATATTGTTTCCGATGCGGTTCTCGAAGCCCAGGGTTCGGTGCTGACCAACAAATACGCCGAGGGTTATCCCGGGCGGCGTTATTACGGTGGATGCGAGTTCGTCGACATTGCCGAGCGGCTGGCGATCGATCGCGCCAAGCAGTTGTTCGGGTGCGCCTTTGCCAATGTTCAACCGCATTCGGGGGCGCAGGCAAACCAGGCTGTGTTTCTGGCCTTGCTAAGCCCGGGGGATACGATCCTCGGCATGTCGCTGGCTGCGGGCGGTCATCTGACCCACGGCGCGCGGCCGAACCTGTCCGGCAAATGGTTCAACGCGGTGCTCTATGGGGTGCGCCGTGAAGATGCGCGGATCGACTTTGACGAGGTCGAGCAGCTGGCCCGCGAGCATCGGCCGAAGCTGATCATTGCCGGCGGCAGCGCCTATTCGCGAATTATCGATTTTGCCCGCTTTCGCGCCATCGCTGACGATGTCGGCGCGTATTTCATGGTTGATATGGCGCATATTGCCGGACTTGTTGCCGGCGGGGTGCATCCTTCCCCGTTGCCCCACGCCCATGTCGTCACGACAACGACCCATAAGACATTGCGCGGACCGCGCGGCGGCATGATCCTCAGCCCGGATGAAGAGCTCGGGCGGCGGATCAACACCGCCGTCTTTCCCGGACTGCAGGGCGGTCCGCTGATGCATGTCGTCGCGGCCAAAGCAGTGGCGCTCCGTGAGGCGCTGCAGCCATCCTTTGCCAAATACGCCGCTGCTGTCGTCGAAAACGCTGGGGTCCTTGCTGAAACCTTGGCGGAGGCGGGTCTGGCGATCATCTCGGGCGGCACCGACACGCATCTGATGCTGGTCGATCTGCGCCCGCTCGGTCTGACCGGCCGCGATGCCGAAGAGAGCCTCGAACGCGCCGGCATTGCCTGCAACAAGAACGGCATTCCATTCGACCCCGAAAAACCGACCGTTACCTCCGGCATCCGGCTGGGCTCGCCGGCGGCGACGTCGCGCGGATTTGGCGCGCAACAGTTTCGCGACGTCGGCCGGATGATCGTCACGGTATTAGAGGGACTTGCCCGCGGCCGCGCGGACAATGGTGCCGCCGAAGCGCAGGTGCGCGACGAGGCCCGCGCGCTATGCGCCCAATTTCCGATCTATGGCCGATTTCCGATCGACGCCCCGATTTCCGATCGATGAACGTGCGCGGGTCTGACCCGAGCGAAAAAGGGAGGAGCAGGTGCGCTGTCCGTTCTGTGGTGCCGATGACACGCAGGTCAAGGATTCGCGTCCGACCGACGACCGCGGCGCGATCCGGCGGCGGCGCTTTTGCCCGAATTGCGCCGCGCGGTTTACGACCTTCGAGCGGGTCCAGTTGCGCGACCTGACGGTGATCAAGAAAGGCGGGCAGCGCGAGCCGTTTGATCGCGACAAGCTCGCCCGATCGATCTATATCGCGCTGCGCAAGCGGCCGATCGAGCCCGAACGGGTCGAACGCATCATCAACTCGCTGGTCCGCCAGCTCGAAAGCTCTGGCGAGACCGACATCCCGAGCGACATGATCGGCGGCCTGGTGATGGAGGCGCTGTCGAGCCTCGATCAGGTTGCCTACATCCGTTTTGCCTCGGTCTACCGCAACTTTCGCGAAGCCAAGGATTTCGGAGATTTCGTCGGGCGGATCGCCGCCGATGGCGAGTAAGGTCGGGATCGCGACTACCGCAGAGGAGGCCGATTATCGCTGGATGCGCACGGCGTTGGCGCTGGCGCGCCGCGGGTTGGGTCAAGTATGGCCAAACCCCGCCGTTGGCTGCGTGCTGGTGCGCGACAGCAGGATCGTCGGGCGCGGCTGGACCCAACCCGGCGGCCGGCCGCATGCCGAGACCGAGGCGTTGCGCCGGGCCGGACCTGCGGCGCGGGGTGCGACCGCCTATGTCAGCCTCGAACCGTGCAGCCATTGGGGACGAACCCCGCCCTGCGCCGATGCGCTGATCGACGCCGGTGTTGCTCGCGTCGTCGCGGCCGTTCCCGATCCTGATCCACGCGTCGCCGGCGCCGGCATCGGGCGGCTGCGTGCTGCCGGGATTGCCGTCGCGACCGGGCTAGGTGCGCCTGAAGCCGCCGACATCAACGCCGGTTTTTTCACCCGCCAGCAGCTTGGGCGTCCGCTCGTCACCCTCAAGCTGGCGACATCGCTCGACGGCAAAATCGCCACCTGCGCCGGCGACAGCCAATGGATCACCGGCCCGTCGGCCCGCGCGCACGCCCACAAATTGCGGGCCGAGAACGACGCGATCATGGTCGGCACCGGGACGGTGCTCGCCGACAACCCGCAGCTGACCTGCCGGCTCCCTGGGCTCGGCCCGCATTCGCCGCTGCGGGTCGTGCTCGACCGGCATTTGTGTATTCCGGCACACGCGCACATCGTCGCCGAGGCGCGTGAGGTGCCGACCTGGGTCCTGACCTTGCCAACCGCCGACCCGGAGCGGAGGCGCGGGTTTGAGGCCAACGGCGTTGTTGTCATTGAGATCGGTGCCGAGGCCTCGGGCCGCATCGATCTCGCCGCGGCGTTGCACGAACTGGGGGCGCGGGGTTTGACCCGATTGATGGTTGAGGGCGGCGGCGCCCTCGCTGCGGCCTTGCTGGAGGCCCGGCTAGTTGACCGGCTGGTGTGGATGCACGCGCCGCTGCTGATCGGCGCAGATGGCGTCTCGGCGATCGCCGCTTTGGGCCTCCCGAACTTGGCCGAGGCGCACCGCTTCGAGCCGATCGCGGCCGAGACGGTCGGGGCCGATTTGGTAACGAGCTTTCGCGCCCGCGAATAGCTCCCTCCTACGATCCGTCGAGCGTCCGCGGCTTTGTCGCTGCACGTCAATTGCATCGACTCTCTTCGACTTGCCATGATTAATTGCACTGTGACCTCGCGAGGGAACGAATCCAATCTGCGGGGCGATCATGTTACGTTCGGCCATCACGAGCACAGGAGACCGGCGCTTTGAGCGGGCGCGCACTCTCACCGCCAACCGATTGGCGCGACGCGATTTTCGCGGTGTTGAAGCAGGCCGGGATCGCCCAAATCGCTTATGTGCCCGATGCCGGACATGCCCGGCTGATCGATCTCGTCCGCGCCGATCCCGAGATCCTGGCGATCCCGCTGACCACCGAGGAGGAAGGGATCGCGATCGCCGCCGGCGCTTGGCTCGGCGGCGAGCGTTCGGCGCTGTTGATGCAGTCGAGCGGTGTCGGCAATTGCGTCAACATGCTTTCGCTCACCAAAAACTGCCGCTTTCCGCTGGTCATGCTGGTGACGATGCGCGGCGAATGGGGCGAGTTCAATCCGTGGCAGGTGCCGATGGGCACCAAAACCCAGACCGCACTCGAACTGATGGACGTGCTGGTGCACCGCGTCGAGCAGGAGGAGGCCGCGGCCGAGACGGTCGCCGCTGCAATCGACATCGCCTACAACAGCGATCTCGCGGTCGCGGTGCTGCTGGCGCAGCGGCTGATCGGCGCCAAGCGGTGGACAAAATGATCGCAAACGACCGCCGCCTCGATCGCCGGCTCGCGATGCGGATTTTGCTCGATAAGCGCGACGATCTGTTGCTGGTGACCGGTCTAGGTTCGACCACCTGGGACGCGGCCGCAGCCGGCGATGATCCGCGCAATTTTTACTTATGGGGGGCGATGGGATCGGCGGCGCTGGTCGGGCTCGGCCTTGCCGCGGCACAGCCGAAGCATCGGGTGCTGGTCGTCACCGGCGACGGCGAGATGCTGATGGGGATGGGCGGGCTCGCGACAATCGGCATCCAGCGTCCGCCGAACCTGGCGATTGCGGTGTTCGACAATGCGCGTTACGGCGAGACGGGGATGCAGCCGAGCCATACCGAGGCCGGGGTCGATCTGGTCGGCATCGCGCGCGCCTGCGGCATCAAGGAGACGTTCGACATCAGCGACGAATTGGGGGCCCGCGACTTTGCCGCCCGCGTTCACAAAGCGGCGACGACCTTGTTCGCCCGCATCGTGATCCGCGCCGACGAGCCGCCGCGCGTGTTGCCGCCGCGCGACGGCGTTTACCTCAAGAACCGCTTTCGCAGAGCGATCGGCGTCGAGACGTAAGTCTGTGTTGCTCTGAACAGGCCCCCGCGGCCGCCGCCGGGAGGAGGTTGTCGCACGTCCCGAACCTCGATCGTATTACGCCGCGACCCGATCAGGGCGGCGGGTAATACGGTGCTGGGCAGTTGGGGTAGTAGTAGCCTGCGGGGCAGTAATAGGGCGGCGGGTAGTAAGAACTCGCGGCTGCGGCACCGGCGGCTGCGCCGACAGCCACACCCGCCGCGACACCCGCGGCGACGCCAGCCCCACCGTAATACCCGCCGCGATAAACCGTACCGCCACCATAGACGGCGCCGCCACGATAGGCGCCACCATAGGTTGGGCCGCGCACCGCGACGTTGCCCGCGGGGCCGCGGACCGCACCGGCGCCATAGGGGCCGCGAACCGCCGCCGCACCCGAAGGCGTGCGCACCGCCGCACCGCCCATCGGGCCGCGATAGGCAGCACCACCGCGCGGTCCGGCGACTGCTCCCCACGCGAAAGCGTCCGAACTGGCCGATCCGGCCAGCAAAACGCCGATGCAGAGAGGTGCAAGATACTTCATTTAGCCCCTCCCCCGGTCTTTGCCGTGCCGGCCGGTCCCGCCGCAGCGGGGCGCTTTAACGCCATCTTCACCGCACCCGGCGGGGGCTGAAAGACGAATTCGGCGTCCGTGGGGTGGACCGAAAAATCCCACTTCGACATCGTAGCGATGAAACTCGGCATGTCGGGCAACGACCGGTAGGTCACGATCAGCCGGCGCGGCAGCGACTGATCGTTCTTTTCCACCCACAGTTCGAGCTCGAGGTCCGGCGGCTGCACAAAGAACATGTGCAGGCAAGGGACGCCATTGATCGTCACAGTATTGACAACCTCACCCTGTGTAACCCCGCTCAGAAAGGATTGGCTCGGCGCATCGGTCAGAAAGTCCGCGAGCGGGAAATCGACGCCGAGCCGTCCCATCGCCTCCTTCATCATCCCCTCGATCGTACCCGGCACCGGGATGCTGGCGTATTTGTTGCCGTCACCGATGTAGATGAACAGCGTCTTGCCGTCATAGACGAGCTTGCCCGGCCCGTCGTCGCCGTTCCTGACCACCAGCAGCCGGTTCGGCCGGCGCACCGTGACCTCGAGTGTATGGAAGATGTGCAGCGGCTCGCCCTTGGGGCCGGCATAGACCCGGAGCGTCTGCGCCTCGAACGAGAATTGTCGTGCGCTCAGGCTTTGGCCCATGCGCTGCAGCGCGGCCCTTGCCTCAGCGCTGATCTCGGGTTTTTGCTGCCCGGCGGGTTCAGCCGCGCCCAGCGTAACTGGGACGAGGCCTGCTATTGCCGAGCCGATCAGCACGCCGATAAACGCCAGAATTCGCAGCTTCACGATTTCCTCCTTCTATCAGGCCTGCTCTCATGCGCGGAGGGCTCGCGGTCCGCGGACAGGCCCAGAATCCCTGCCCCACAATGTTTCAGGTGGCGAGTGTCCAATTTTCGATGGCGAGCAATCCGACACGGCCGAATTCGCGGGTGTTATTGGTCACCAGGATTGCTCCGATCGAACGGGCATGCGCAGCAATGAACAGATCGTTGGCGCCGATCATTTTGCCGCTCTTTCTCAGCGCGGCTCTGATCTCGGCGTAATGCGGCGCAGCCGCTTCCGAAAGCTCGAGGACCGCAACATGACGCAAGAAAGCCGCGACCGCCGGAGCGTCCTGGTCGCGACGCGGCGACAACTCGACCCCGTAGAGCAGCTCCGATTGCGTGATTACCGATATCGAGACATCGTTGAGCGGGACCGCCCGCAACCGGGAGAGGACAACCTCGTTGGACCGCTTTAGGATGAACGAGCAAATGTCGGTATCCAGCATGTAACGCGGCATCAAGGCTCGCGCTCTTGCACCGGAAGATCTTCAACCCCTTCCATAAACTGCGCCGAGGCCACCGGTCCGGCCTCCAGGTAGGATGTCCAGTCCGCCGGACGCGGCGACAGGATGACCTCATCGCCCAGCTTGCGGATGAACACCTCCCTTGTGTCGAACTGAAACTCCTTGGGCAGCCTTACCGCTTGGCTGCGATTGTTCATGAAAATCTTCGCCGTTCGCTGCACGCTCTACTCCGCGAGTTTTGTATATGGCTAAGTATATGCAACTCACAAGACGCTGCGGCAACACCATTTCCCTTGATTCCCGGCCGGCGGTGCGGCGCGTTGACCCTTGCTCTCAGCGATCTTACCATCGCCGCCAAATCGCGCCCCAAAACAAGATGCGGGCGAGGCGTTGCAGGGAGAAGGATATGGCCACAGCGCTGCCCTATAGCGGGAAGGAATTTCTCGACAGCCTCGATGACGGTCGCGAAGTCTGGATTTACGGCGAGCGAGTCAAAAACATCGCTGCACACCCGGCTTTTCGCAACTCGGCGCGGATGGTGGCGCGGCTCTACGATGCGCTTTGCCGCGACCACGCCGAAGCAAAAAATGTCCTGAGCTGCCCGACCGAATGGGGCGGGTTCACCCACCGGTATTTCGTGGCGCCGCGCTCCGCCGAAGACCTTGTCGCCGGCCGCGACGCCATTGCCGAGTGGGCGCGGCTCTCCTGGGGCTGGCTCGGCCGCTCGCCTGATTACAAAGCGGCGCTGACCGCGACCCTCGGCGGCAACATCGAGTTTTATCATCCCTATCAAGAAAACGCCCGCCGATGGTACCGCTATGCGCAAGAGCGGGTGCCGTTTGTCGGCCATGCGCTCTTGCACCCGCCGGTCGATCGCAACCTAGCGCCGGGGGCTCCCGGCGGCCGCACCGATATCTACACCCGCGTTACCCGCGAGACCGATGCCGGGATCTATGTGACGGGCGCCAAGGTCGTCGCCACCGGCTCGGCCTTGACCCATTTCACCTTTGTCGCGAGTTTCGGGCTGATCCCATTGCAAGACCAGAAAATGGCGCTGGTCTACCTGGTGCCGAGCAACGCCAAGGGGGTCAAGTTCATCTGCCGGATGTCGAATGAGCATCGCGCCGCCGTGCTCGGCAGCCCGTTCGACTATCCGTTGTCGAGCCGGCTCGACGAAAACGACGCGATCTTTGTCATGGACGATGTCTTTGTCCCATGGGAGGACGTGTTCGTCTGCGGCGACGTCGAGAAGGCCAACACGTTTTTTCCGCGCAGCGGTTTTGTCCCGCGGTTTCAATTGCACGGCTGCACAAGACTCGCGGTGAAGCTCGATTTTATTTGTGGCTTGTTGGTCAAAGCGACCGAGATGGCGGGTACGCGCGAGTTTCGCGGCGTCGAAGCCAATATCGGCGACGTCATCACCTGGCGCAATGCGATGTGGGCGTTGTCGGATGCTATGGCGAAGAGCCCGAGCCCGTGGGCCGACGGCTTTGTGTTGCCGGGGATCGAGCCGGGTGCGGCTTATCATGTGTTGGGACCCGAGGCCTATGTGCATGTCAAGCACCAGATCGAGAAGACCGTCGCGTCGAGCCTCATCTACCTCAACTCGCATTCGAGCGACTTCAAGTCGCCCGAATTGCGCAAATATCTCGACCTCTACGTGCGCGGCTCCGGCGGGGTCGACGCCGTCGAGCGCGTCAAGCTGATGAAGCTGCTGTGGGATTCAATCGGCAGCGAATTCGGCGCCCGGCACGAGCTTTACGAGGTCAACTATTCCGGCAGCCACGAGGAAATCCGCCGCTTCGCGATCCTCGGCGCCAACGCCTCGGGCCAGGCGGCGCAGTGGAAGGCCTTCGCCGAAAGCTGCATGGCCGAATACGACCTCGACGGCTGGACCGTGCCGGACCTCGTCAACCCCGACGACGTGAGCGTGGTGGGTCGCTAAGTTCGCGCGGCGACGCGCGTCGTTCGAGACGCCCGGTTCGCGGGCTCGTCTATTG
>DASXMC010000275.1:0-9017 GCA_036495885.1 Allostellaceae bacterium
GTGGCGTTCGAGGATGGTGAACCCTTCACGGAGATGGACGCGATGGATGGTCGAGACGTTGTAGTAGCTGTTTTCGCTTCGATTGGTGAAGCCGAGCGCGCGCGAGATCGCCTGATCGAGGCGGGATTTTCAGCAAATGAAATTCGTATGAGCGACCGCGATCAGGATGGCGTCGCTGAGACGGACACCATCGCGGAGTCACGCCGCGAGGGCTTTTGGGATTGGCTGTTCGGCCGCGACGTGCCTGATTATGACCGGCCTTGGTTCGAATCCAAATTGCGCGAGGGCCGCACGGTCGTATCGGTCATCCTGCGCGACAGCGCGGAGCGTCACCGAGCCGCGGAAATCCTCGAGGACCTAAACCCGATTGATTTCGAGGAAAGCGAAAGCCGCTATCGCGGGATCGAGCTCCCGCCCTCGACCGGGGCGGCCGCCTTTGATCGAGCGGCGATGACGTCGGGTGCGCAGGCTGCGACTGACGAGGCGCTCGGCTCGCCCCACACGTGGGAGCATGACCGCGATCTCGCCGGCAGCCCCGCCGCAGTACAGCCGGGTGAGGCCGTCGTCGCTACCGAGCGGGCGGGCGTCGGCGATACCGTCATCCCAGTCGTGAAGGAAGATGTCGAGATCGGCAAGCGAGTGCATGAGCGCCGTTATCGCATTCGCACCTATACCATCGAAACCCCGGTGGAAAGAGACGTCACCCTGCGCGATGAGCGGGTCGTGATCGAGCGCCGACCGGTCTCCGATCCGGCGGTCGCAGCCAGAGCCGCCTCGGAAATGCCAAGGGATCGCGAATATGAAGTGATCGAGCGGCACGAGGAGCCGATGGTCGAAAAACGGCAAAGTGCGGAGGAGGTGGTCGTCCATAAGGAAGCGGACGAGCGGACCGAGCGGGTGCGCGACACCGTCCGCGAAACTAAAGTCGACGTCGACAGGGACGCCGGCGCCGGGACCGACAATATGGAACGTGCGATCCCGGAGCAACGCAACTCTCGACCATAGCGACGGGCACCGGTGGCCGGTGTCGCCGCAGCAATCGGCGACAGAAAACGCCGGCCGCCGCGCTGCATCTGCGAAGCGGCCGGCGCGCCGTGCGGGCGGAAGGCTCGCAATCCGCCTGCGTTCGCGGCCTGTTACGGCGGAAGATGGGCGTGCTCACGATTGGCGAGGCGCAGAAGCGAACCGAACCCTTTCTCGTAGGGCAGACGGGGCTCTTCACCTTAGAGCCGGGATTCACTGCAAAGGCAGGGCGGGTGCTGGAGGAAGCCGGATTCGACCTCTCGGTCCCCGTGAGCGGCTAGCAGGAGGAAGGCCGAATACAATCCGCCGCCTCAGCGATTGCTGGGTGCTCGGCGATTTGACGTCGAAGGCGGATTGACGAGGAAGGCGCGCCGATAAGTGAGCGTCGCCACCGGACGGCACCGCACCGGCTCGAGGCAGGCAGATTGCGTCCGTCCTATATCTTCTGGAGCATTGCTCGACGCAAGCGGGGCGCGCCAAACCGGAAAGGTGCGGAGTGCTTTGCGCGGATAAACCGAGGAAGGTCCGCCACGGTGGGTCAAGCCGCCGCACAGAGGCCCCACACGCCGACGCCCATATAATTTATTTGTGGTTCGCCGAGCTGAGCGGACTCTATTGGAGCCAATCGATCCGAGGCGGGGCCAAACAAAGGAGGCCGACAACTATTTCGGAACGCGTCGATTTGCCAAAAACGGCTTCGGCCGCGGCTGCACCGCTGCCACCGGCCGCGCTCTCCCGCCAACTGCGCTACCCGAACCGGACGCTGGCGGCGATGCTCGCGTGTGTCGCCGCATCTGGTTTCGCGATCGTCCTGGCTCTCGCTCTGCTGCTGCATTATGCCGAAGCACACCACCTGCTGGCCAACCTTTGATCAGGCCAATTATATCGCCACTGCGTCGACGCCTCCTCCCATGAGTCGGCGCGTCGCGGCGCTTGCCGCGGCCTGTCTCGCGCTTGCGCTGCTCACCGGGTGCGGTGACAACGCGGCATGGCACGCGGTCGATGTATCGGGCAGCCTGCCGCCGCTCTCCTTCACGCTGACCCGGAGCGAGGACGGCAGGCAAGTGACCCAGGCCGACTATCGCGGCAAGATTGTGCTGCTCTATTTCGGTTACACCAATTGCCCGGATGTCTGTCCGACGACATTGTCGGAGGTCCATGATATCCTGGCGCGGCTCGGTTCGAATGCGCGGCACGCGCGCATGCTGTTTGTAACAGTCGACCCGCACCGCGACACGGCACCGGTGCTCGCTGCCTATGTCAAAAATTTCGGCGCCGAGATCGATGGACTGCGCGGCACGCCGGACGAGCTGGCAGCCCTCGCAAAACGTTATCGCGTTGAGTACTCGGTAACACCGATGAGCGGAAACCACCCCTATGAAGTGACCCACAGCTCGGCGATCTTTGTTTTCGACGGCTCGGGGGCGGCGCGGTTGATCGTCGCCTCGCTCGCCTCGACCACGCCCGATGTGGCCGGCACAACCGCCGATCTGAAACGCCTGGTTGGCGAAAACCATCAGCCCGGCTTGCTCGCGCAGCTGGAGCAATGGATTTGATGCCGGTTATTTCCCGGTCGCACCACGCACCGGAAAGCTGGCACTCAAGGCCTCGCCGTTCGCCAGGCGCAAAGTGACCGGGACCGATTTTCCCGGCGCCATTGCCGGTCCCGGCGACATGCACATCAGGTGATAACCCCCGGGCGCGAACTTCACTTTGCCATGCGCCGGGATTGCGACACTCGGCACCATGATCATGCTCTCCTCGCCGTTCCGGCTGACGCTTTTATGGAGCATCAGGGTACCGCAGGCGGGCGAGGCGGCGCTGACCAGCGTCTCGGGCGCGGCCGTCGCATTGGTCAGAGTGAAATAGCCGGCCGCCGGTAGGGACGGCATGATCAGGCGGAACCACTGTCCGCTGACCGAAAGCCCGTTGCCGGCCGCCCGCGCTTCCGCGCCGAACGAAATCGCAGCCGTCAGCACCCAAACCCCGACGATCGCTCGCCACGTCAGCCTAACGGCCAGTCCAGCTGCTGGCGAGCTTGGCAAGCGCCGCCGCGTCATCGCTCACCTCCATTGTCGATTCCTCGTGCAATCTGAGTGCATTGATGACCAGCAGCACGGCCATAACGCTCATCATCGCCGGCGGGATCCAGATAACGATGCCGCCGATATGCTGGTCGTTGAGCGCGCTGACCGACGCAAACAGCCGGCCGCACAGATCGTAATAAGGGTAGAGGTCGGTCTGCGAGAAAGTGATCACTGCCCCGAGCGCGATCTGCGGGAACATAACGCCGAGCGCCAGCGCCGCGCGAACACCAAACGAAACCCGCGCCGGCGGGCGTGGGCGCGGGTCGAGCACCAGACACCAGAACAGAATGCCATCGAGCACCATGCTCCAATTCATGACAGCATAGAGCTGCGCATCGATCATCGCTCGGAAGTGGACCATTGGGATCAGCCAAAAATAAAATAGCCCGACAAACAGAATCGCCGCCACCAAGGGCTGTTGCAGCACCCGCATCGCCACCGCAACGAATGCGCTCTCCAAAATGCGCCGCAAACGCAGTGGCATGCCGCGCTTGATCATGCCCCCGGCGCAGCCCAGCGCCATCAGGAACGGCCCCAAGTGATGCATCACGACATGCTGGATGCGGTTCAGGAAAAACATATGCTGCGACCAGTATTCGAAGCGGGTTTGCAGCACGGCGTAAGTCGCGACGACGCCGAGGAGGAACGCGGCACAACGCCAAATCGCCGGGCGCTCTGCCGCCGGAGCCAAGCTCAGCCCGCGCACAAACCAAAACGGCACCAGCGTGGTCGCCAGATACGCCGCCGGTGAAAAATCCCACGGCGCCCAGACCGGCATCAGCGCCGGATGGCTATTCGACAACCACCACAGCAGCGCCCCGAGAATCACAATTGCGCTATATATCGTCCGTTCGCCGGCGGCCGCACGCACCAGCGGATTGAACAAACGATTTCCCCGCGCACATACCATCGACGATGCAGCTAGGCGTGGACCTCTTTGTTGTCAAAGCGCCAATCCGCGCAGCTGTGTACTTTCCCGCCCTGTTTCCGTTGTCGCCTTTATAACACGCTTTGCGTGTGCGCCGGTTAAGGCTTGTTCGCGCTGAGCTTTAGTCAATCCCGGCGTGAGCCCGACGATCTGCTCAGCCTTCCTCGTAGCGCATAGTCCAGCGCTCGGGCCCGATGACCTGCATCAGAAACTTGGTGCCGGGCGATGCGGCGCTGAGACTGCCGATGTGCGAGGCGCCGCCGTCATAGGTGACGATCCAGCCATGGTCCGCGGACGGGCAGGAAAGATGGAGGCGCGCGACCCCGAGCCCGGGCCGGCGCTGGACGATCCGGATGCCGCCGCCGCACAAAAGCTGGCCGATTTCGTCGACGCCGGTGCCGTCATCGGCGGTGTTGACGTGAAAGCGATCAAAGCGGGTGTAATCGACGCCGGCCTCGGCGAGGTAGAGCTGCGGATAGGCGTAGCCGTGGTTTTCGACAAACGGCGTCATCGACCCGCCGCCGGGGACATGAGGCGCGCGCCCGGCGTCGGCGATGAGCTGCAACAACCGCTCGCGCGACAGCAGAAACTGCGCTTTGAGGCGATCGGCCTCGGCCTCGGTCAGGCGGGGTTGCATCAGCAGGCGCCGCATATCCGCCGATACTCCGGCGAGGTCGAGCGGCCAAATCCGCGCGCCATAAGGGGCCAAGCCGGCATTGACCGCGTCGAGCCCGGTCGCGGCCGTGCCCTCGGAAAACTCCAGCAGAAGACCGCTCGCATCGCTTGCAAACTCACGATCGGATGTGGCCACCCTGCTTCTCCTTGTCCGATCCAAAATGACCAGACGAGCTCATTCCGTCACGCTCGCCATGTAACCCTCGGCCCTGCGAAAGCTGGCACCCAGAGACGATATGGGGCGAGCGGGGAGCCAAACCGTGTCATGCCGCGCCGGCAAGCTGAATTGCGCCGCTCAAACTGGTGCCGGTATACTAAAGGATGACCGGTCCGGCATCGCTCGGACCCGCCAGCACCGGTTCGCGCATGCTGTCTTTGGCGCCAAACATCCTGTTCATCCTCGCTGACGATCTGGGCTATGCCGACATCTCCTGCTGCGGCCGCCGCGACTTCAGCACCCCCAATATCGACCGCATCGCCGCGGAGGGCGTGCGCTATTCCCAGGCCTACGCCAATTCTGCCGTGTGCACCGCGACACGGGTGGCGCTGATCACCGGCCGCTACCAATACCGGCTGGCGGTGGGGCTGGAGGAGCCGCTCAGCAGCCGCCGGCCGCGGCCGATCGGTCTCCCCGCGGAGCATCCGACCTTGCCCTCGATCTTGCGGGGCGCGGGATACCGCACCGCGCTGATCGGCAAATGGCATTTGGGGATGCTGCCGGCTTTTGGCCCGTTGCAGAGCGGCTATGACCATTTCTGGGGCTTTCGTGGCGGTGCACTCGATTACTTCACCCATAAATCGGGGCCGCCAGGGACCGATACCGAGGATTTGTGGAACGACGACGCCCGGATAAAGCAGCCCGGCTACCTGACCGATCTTTTGGGCGACCGCGCTGTCTACTTGATCGAGACCTTTGCCGGGTCGGGGCGGCCCTTTTTGATCAGCCTTCACTTCAATGCCCCGCATTGGCCATGGGAGGCGCCCGGGGACGAAGCCGAGGCGCAACGCCTGAAAAACTTGTTTCATTATGATGGCGGTACTCAGCGCACCTATCAGCGCATGATCCAGCAGATGGATCTGCAGATCGGGCGGGTGTTGCAAACGCTCGAAGCCAGCGGTGCCGCAAACAATACGATCGTTGTCTTTACCAGCGACAATGGCGGCGAGCGTTTTTCGGACACATGGCCGTTCACCGGACGCAAGACCGAACTCTTGGAAGGCGGCTTGCGCGTGCCGGCATTGATGCGCTGGCCCGGCCATATCGTCCCGGGCTCGGTTTCGGAGCAGGTGGCGATCAGCATGGATTGGTTCCCCACCCTGCTCGCCGCCGCCGGCGCCGCTCCCGATCCGGCTTATCCGAGCGATGGAATGGACCTCTTGCCGCGGCTCACCGCGGGAGTGCCGGCGGTTCCGCGCAAGCTCTTCTGGCGCTACAAATACCTTGATCAGCAGGCCGCGCGCGATGGCGACTGGAAATACCTCAAGATCCTCGACAATACGTTTCTGTTTGATGTCGCCCGCGATCCGATGGAGCGGGCAAATCTGAAAGAGCGCCACAGGGACGTCTACGACCGGCTCGTCGCGGAGTGGAACACGTGGAATTCGACGATATTGCCGCTCGACCCGCAGAGCTTCACCGGCGGGTTTACCGGCGCCGAGCTCGCCGATCATTTCGGGGTCAGGGCCGCCGGGTGATGGCGGAAGATGCTTTTGCTAGCATGAACGCGACATCCCGTACCGGAGCGGATATCGGGCGGGTGTTTTAGCTGCGCCAATAGGGCGCGGGTCTCGTCCTCGGTAAGGTTAAGCGGAGTACTCCCGCGAATATGAGGCAGCGGCACAATCAGATCATGGGCTACCTTCCATTATGTTGCGCATCTCCCGGGACCATCGGAGCTGACGCTCGCGGGCGAGGAATGCGGTGCGGGCTTCATGCAGCCGCGCCGCCTTTTCGGCTCTGGCCCGCATGCGCACGGTTTGCATGTAGCGCCGCATGTACTCTCGATTGGCATCGGGGTTCTTGAAGCTGGGCACAGACATCTCTCCGTGGGCTTATTGGGAGCTGACGCAATCGACAGCCGAGCTGTAGCTGACCCGTCAGCGGGCGCCTGTCGGGACGGCTCAGACGGTACTGCCAAACCAGTAGGAGAGCTTCGTGTCAGTATTTCGTCATAGCTATGACTATCAAGTGTCAACCTTAGATAAAGACAATATTTAGTGGGGATAAATTCCTCTGATTTGGTGGAAAAGCCTGTGGATAACCCGTCGCAATCTGAGTACAATCTTGGCACGGCCATGACTTACTAGCTGAAAAGAGGCATTTATTATGACTGATCAAAGGCAGAGAGCGTAACTGGCCGGTACACGAGGGGCGAATTTCGCTGGCGCGAGATTGCGGTGGTGCCAGCGAGAGCATGCCGCGGCCCGATGGCCTCACGAGGGAAGGTAGCCGGGCGGACAACAGCCCGGATTGAACGGCGATCATTTGAACACCATGAGGAGCGTTCGCAGGCAGGCAGTGATGCCATATCCGGGCGAGACGCTCACCGCAAAGGGCCCAGGATGATCAGACAAACCTCCCCGATGCTTCCGATGTGCTTCCGGTTGGAGGGCCTGTTCCCTGCGCGTTCGTCTAAGCCTCTGAAAAGGTTGGCGCGCCCGAGAGGAGTCGAACCCCTAACCCCCAGATCCGTAGTCCTCAAGATCATCGCCGATTTCCCATAATGATCAATGTGTTGCGATAGCCTTTGGTCGCGATAATATCGCCCCGGTATCAGCACACGGGCCGGCTGACGCCAAAAGGCGGTAAGGAAATCCGCACCAGGAAGACCGGGTGCTATAGCTCCCGCTCTTTTTTGATTCCTATTATAAAGAAAAGCGCTGTCCGCACTGTCCGAAGTCGGCAAAATCGGCTCTAGGCCGTTGGTTTGATGCGATATTTTTGCGGACAGCAAGTTTTCGCCGGTCCTGTCCGCTGCTGTCCAGTGCCGTCCGACACCCGGCTGCGACACCGGTCGACCGCCCCGCATCAATGCAAACAAAACAAAGACGACCGTAAGTACTAGTATCAATGCTTGCAAGTAGAGGCATGAAACGATCCGTGTTACTGTCCGTCCAAGGACTGGGGTAGGCGCGTGCATTAAATGCGCAAGTATTAAAAGGGTCTGGCGTTGCTATCCGTCGATCCGGCGGCGAAATTCACCCCGTTCGCGACACAGGATCTCGACCATGTCGGGGCCGAGCCCGAGCTTCGCCGGTAGCTCGTCGAGCCAGCGGTCGAGCTCGTCCATCAGCTCATCGCCGAACTCGATCGCCGCGGTGAGCCGCCGCTCCGCGTCCGCGAGCCGGTGCTCGATCGCCACGAGCTGCTCCTCCGCTGCCACCGCGGCCGCGCACCGCGCCAGCGCCGGCAACGGCGAGGCCGACATATACTGAGCCCGCGGCGGCCGCCCGCGGCCAGGATCGATGCGGGCCGCCAATTGCGCCTCGGCCTCGGCGACGACTATCATCTTGCCGTCGGCGGTCAACGCCGCGCCGGAAATGAAGCCATATCGTAGCCATCGGCTGACCGCCGATTTCGTGACCCCGCGGCGGACGGCAAAGCTGGACTTGCTCAGGACGATCCGGCTCATGCGATGCTCCTCGACGGCTTGACTGTGGTCGATAGCTTGATCAACATTGATAGGTTGATCATGGTAGTGCACAAATCAATGTGTTCTCACAGTCCTGTGAGACCACCGCGCAAAATGCCCGCGTTATCAAAGGCCTAGGAAGGACCCGCTGGTTTTCCATAGATGGTCGGCCCGCCATTGTGAAGGCGGCTAGGCTCTCCCCGCGATCTGGCGCTCGACGCCGCGCTGCCCGCGCGCGGACAGCGTGTTGGATCTTCTTTGAAAATCAGATGGAGGAGGGGCGGCCAGCGTCAGAGGCGGCGAGCTCAGAGGGGCTCTCCGGGCCGAGGGTGCAGGATGGGCGGCGCGGCCGTTGCCGAGGTTGGGGAGAGGGAAGCGCGCCGGCCCAACGGGGCGGCTCGGCCGAGCCGTTGGGGCGGCGGCGGCCGAGCCGGGTGGACGGAACGCCGGCGCGGCACCGCCGCCTGGCGCAGCGCCGGCTATTGTGGGGTGTAATCGATCGCGTCGGAATTGTAGTCGTAGGACGCCATGCCAAAGACCAGCACGCGGTCGGTGCCGGTCACGCCTTTGGTTGTCAGCTGCTCGGCGTGCACAAAGATCGAGATACGGCCGGACGCCGGCGGGTGTCCGGTGGCCGACAGTGCCAGCGCTAGGGACCGCGCGAGGCCTTCG
>DASXMC010000276.1:0-3121 GCA_036495885.1 Allostellaceae bacterium
GCGATATCGATGGCCAAGGCTGCCTGCTCCGACATGGCGCGCAGGGTGGCCGGCACCGGCATCCAGCTGCATGGCGGGATCGGCATGACCTGGGAGCACGACCTGCAGCTCTACTTCAAGCGCGCCAAGGCCTCGGAAGTCGCGTTCGGCGACGCGAGCTGGCACCGCGAGCGGGTTGCCCGCCTGTTCAGCCGATGACCGGTGCCGCCGGCGGTGAGAGCCGGTCGAGGCGCAACAATTTCGACGCGCTGCGCCTTGTCGCGGCGGCCTCGGTGATGTTCTCGCACGCGTTTTTGATTGCCGAGGGCACCCAGAAGCATGAATGGCTGATCCGGCTGACCGGCAATCAGTCGATTCTCGGTCTCTGCGGCGTCTTCGTCTTTTTTGCGATCAGCGGCTTTCTGGTCACCCAGAGCTACGAGGAAACCCGCGATCCGCTGCGCTTCCTGGCAAAGCGCGCGTTGCGCATCTTCCCCGGCCTCTTTGTCGCCGCCGTGCTTTCGGCCTTTGTATTGGCGCCGCTCGTCTCAACTCTCGAACCCGGCGCCTATTTCAGCAAGCTCGCCCCCTATCGCTATGTCGTCGGCAATACCTTGCTCGACCAGAGCGTGCACCAGCTGCCCGGCGTGACTTTCGTCGACAACAAGGTCGGGCTCGAGATCAACGGCTCGATGTGGACGTTGCGCTTTGAATTCATGATGTACGTCATGGTGCTCGTCTTGGGCGTGCTGCGGCGGTTGAATTTGCTGGTGATGCTGGGGTTGCTGGGGTTGGGCCTCGCCTGTCTGCAGTACGATAAGGCGCTTGGTTTTCTCGGCGGGTGGGGCTGGCTGCTCGCGTTTTTCACCGTCGGCATGATCCTCTACAAACTGCGCGCAACCCGGATTTTCGACGCTCGCCTCGCGGCCGTGGCGCTCGCCGGCCTCGTGCTGAGCGTGCCGTTGCGGCAGTTTATTCCGCTGTTCCCTCTCTTCGGCTGTTATCTGGCGTTGTGGCTGGCGCTCAATCCGCATTTGCCGATCATTCCCGCGGCGCGCTTCGGCGACTTATCTTACGGCCTCTACATCTATGGCTGGCCGGCGGAGGAGGGGGTCATTTGGGCATTGGGCGGCCGCGCCGTGTGGTGGCAAGTTTTTGCGCTGGCTTTGCCTGCGGCCGGTGCCCTTGCGTTTCTGTCCTGGCATCTGGTCGAGAAACCGGCTTTGCGGCTGAAGCCGGGGGCGCGGCGGGCCTCGGTCACAGCGCCCGGCCCCGCCGCGGCTCAGCAGGTCTGAGCCTTCCCAGGGCTGGATCGGCAGGGCTACGGGTTCATCGGGATCCGCTTGTCAAGCAGCGGAGCGCTGCGTCAGATTGCTCCATCGGCGCGCGGCGTCGAAGATGCCGCCCGACGGCCCCAACAGCGGAGAATGCCGCAATGACCGAGCCGCGTTTGCTGACCGCCCGCGACGCCGCGCGAGCGATCGCCGAGCAGCGATTGACGGCCAAGGCGCTGGTCTCGTCTTATCTCGAGCGCATCGCGGCGCGCGAAAATATTGTCGGCGCCTGGCAATATCTCGATCCCGAGCGCGCCCTCGCTGAAGCTGATCAGCGCGACGGCGAAGCCCCGCGCGGCCCGCTGCACGGTATCCCGATCGCGGTCAAGGACCTGATCGACACGTTCGACATGCCGACCGCCTACGGCTCGCCGATTTACCGCGGCCACCGACCGGCGGCCGACGCCGCCTGCGTGGCGCTGGCCCGCGCCGCGGGTGCGATTGTTCTCGGCAAGACCGTGACCACCGAATTTGCCACCTTTACCCCCGGCAAGACCGCAAACCCGCACAATCCCGCGCATACGCCGGGCGGCTCATCGAGCGGCTCGGCGGCGGCGGTGGCCGACGGCATGGTCCCGTTCGGCTTTGGCACCCAGACGGCGGGGTCGGTGATCCGACCGGCCTCATTCTGTGGCTGCGTCGGCTATAAACCGAGCTTTGGGTTGATCAATCGCGCCGGGGTCAAGCCGCTCGCCGACAGTCTCGACACCGTTGGCGTCTATGCCCGAAACGTAGAGGATGCGGCGTTTTTCGTCAGCGTATTGAGCGAGAGACCGGCATTGCGCCCATCGCGGCTTGGCGCGCTGCGGGTTGCCGGGTCTGGTATGCCCTTCCTCGCCGAGCGACCGGCATTGCACCGGTTGGCGTCGTCGCCGACCGCACCGCGTTTTGGTGTCTACCGCACACCGATGTGGGACGAGGCGGAGCCCGCGACCAGGGCGGCGCTCGATGCCGCACGGGCAGCACTCGAACGCGCCGGTGCTGCGGTCAGGGATGTTGCGGTCGACCCGCAGCATCAAGGTCTGAGCGAGGCGCAGGACAAGATTATGGGCTTTGAAACCTGCCGCGCGCTCGCCGACGAGCGCATCCGGCACAGCGCCGAATTATCGCCGCGGCTGGCCCAATTGCTCGACGCGGGAATGGCGGTCGGGGCGGACGAATACGATGCGGCGCGGGGAGCGGCCGCTTCTGCCCGCGCCGGGCTGACGGGTTTCTTTGGCGATTGCGACGCGATCTTGACACCCGCGGCGCCCGGCGAGGCGCCGGCCGGGCTCGGCTACACCGGCGATCCGGTCTTCAACCGCATGTGGACTCTGCTCGGCACGCCATGCGTTTCGGTGGCCGCGCTATGGGGTGTGGCCGGCCTGCCGACCGCCGTGCAGCTCGTCGGCCGGATCGGCGACGACGCGCGCCTCTTGGCGTGCGCGGTCTTTCTCGAACGCGCACTCGCCTGAGAGCCGTGAAGCGTGCTGCCGCTTTGGCTGTCGCCGCAATCGCCGGGCTTGCAGCGTGCTCGGCGCTCGACCCGTTCCCGACCTTTCCGCAGCAGCCGGCCGCCGGCGTCACGGATGCGGGTCCGCGGGTGGCGATCTGCTATGACGTGTTTCGGAGTTCGGGCGACGGGGTCGAAAAGGCGGCGCAGGCCGAATGCGGACCGGACACCCATGCCCACCGCGTCGATACCGATTGGAAGCAGCTCGATTACTGCCCGCTGTTGCTGCCGGCGCGCGCCACCTTCGTGTGCACACCGAAAAAGTGACATCCGAGACCTGGCCCAAATAGGGCTGCTCAAAAGTGAAACCGATGGA
>DASXMC010000277.1:0-8596 GCA_036495885.1 Allostellaceae bacterium
TACCAGGCGATGGTGACGCCGAGTGCCAGATGCTCGTCGAGATCGAGATAGCGGCCGAGCTTCCCCTTCATGAACGAAAACGGCCCGGTTACCGCGGCCCGCACCGCTCTGATTTCGTCGACCGAATGAGGCGACTCGAACTGAACCCAGTCGACGCCGGCTTCCTCGCGGTAGGCCTGCAGCCGGGCGATCGTGTCCTCCAGCGTGCCGTCTACAGCATCGCGGGCGTAGCATTGCGCCATGACCACAAAATTCGGGTCGAGCTCGTTCTTGATGTCGACCGCTGCACGGTAGCGCGCGATCGCCTGGTCGACCGGCACGACCTCGACGCCGGCGCTCTGGGTCTTGCGCTTGCCTTCGATCGGCTGGTCGTCGATGCGTATACCGGCAATGCCGGCGCGGATGCATTCGCGGATCATCCGGCGCACCGCCATGATGCCGCCGTGGCCGGTGTCGCCATCCATAATCACCGGGATCGACACGGTGTCGGCAATCCATCCGGCAATCGTCACGCACTCGGTCATCATCGCGGTGCCGACGTCGGCCAGACCGGTATAGGCGCCGACCACCCCGCCGGTGCCGACAAACAGCGCCTCGCACCCCGCTTTCTCCATGATCCGGGCATGCGCCGCCGTCGGCGGGTGCAGCACCGCCAGCACCTTGTCCCGTCGGTGGATCAGGGCCTGCAGGTGCGCCGATTTTGATGGCGGCGTAGCACTCATGACGGTCCCCCCTCAATTTTGAGTGTCCGGCAACCAGAATACCGCAGACACGCCGTCCTGACCTCACCATCTGGATTCAGCCAGGTCGCCTGACATCGGCATCTTCAGGTTGAAACCGCTTTTGCCGCCCGCGGGGAGGATTGATTAGAATTAGACTGATGTCTTTGGGACGCCGTTGCTCTTTGGTATTCCTGGTAATCAAGCGAGGATGTTATGCCTGCGCTCATCAGACAGAAGCCGACCGTGTTGAGCCTCGCCCAAGATCTCGCAGCCGGGCGGACGACTAGCCGAGAATTGATCGAGGCGGCTCTGGCGCGGATCGCCGATCCCGCCGGCGAGGGCACGCGCACCTTCACGAAAGTCTACAGCAACAGCGCGCGTGCCGCTGCCGATGCTCAGGACCGCTTGCGTGCTGCCGGCTACGCCGCCTCGCCGCTTGCCGGGTTGCCGGTGTCGATCAAGGATCTGTTCGATGTCGCAGGCGAGCGCACCTTGGCGTGCTCAAAGGCGCTCGACGATATGCCGCCGGCGCAACATGACGCGCCGATCGTCGCTCGTCTGCGAGCCGCCGGCGCCATCCTGATCGGCCGCACCAACATGACTGAGTTCGCCTTTTCTGGCGTCGGCATCAACCCGCATTACGACACGCCGGGCAATCCCGCCGATCGTCGCTGCATTCCCGGTGGTTCCTCGTCGGGTGCTGCGGTCTCGGTCGCCGACGGTGGCGCCATCGTGGCCATCGGTACCGACACCGGTGGCTCGGTACGCATCCCGGCGGCCTTGTGCGGCATCGTCGGTTTTAAGCCGACGCAGAAGCGGATTTCGCGCGCCGGCGCAACGCCGCTCTCCACGACCCTTGATTCGATCGGACCGCTGGCCAACAGCATCGCTTGTTGCGCCATTGCCGACGCGGTGATGGCTGGCGAGGAGCCGGTCGTACCGCTGCCGGTCGCGGTCGAGAGATTGCGCCTCGGTGTGCCGCAGGGTTTCGTCCTCGACGATCTCGCGCCAGAGGTGGCCACAGCGTTTGCGAACGTGTGCTCGTCCCTATCGCGCGCCGGGGCACGGATCGCCGACTTGCCGCTGACCGAGCTTAGCGAATACCGGACGATCAATGCCCACGGCGGCTTTGCCCCGATCGAGGCCTTCGCCTGGCACAGGTCGCTCTTGGCCCGGCGCGGCAGCGAGTACGATCCAAGGGTGAGGACTCGCATCGAGCGCGGGGGCGGCATGACCGCGGTCGAATATATCGAGCTTTGCGCCGCGCGCTCCGATTTGATTGCACGGGTTGCGGCCCGCACCATCGATTTCGATGCGTTGTTGATGCCCACCGTGGCGATCACCGCGCCGCCGATTGCTGCTTTCGCACGCGATGAGGATTATTTCCGGCTCAACGCGCTGATCCTGCGTAACCCCTCGGTCATTAACTTCCTCGACCGCTGCGCCGTGTCACTTCCGATCCATCAACCGGGAACGATGCCGGTCGGGCTTATGGTGGTGGGCGAGCACGGCGCGGACCGGCACCTCCTCGCTGTAGCCCGCGGCATCGAGGCGGCCATCGCCGCTCCCGAGTAATCGGCCGCGATTCCCCCTCCCCGAGCACTGCTTTGACATCCGCGCGCCGAACGGCACGATGAATATGTTCTAGTCGGTCGGTCCGGTTGCGCCCGTCTACTGGAAAGCCCTTGGTGTCAGCTGATTGCCGCCCAAAGTCCCAACGACGAAAGCCCGATCACCATACCGGTACTCTGAGCAGCAAGACCGGCACATCGGGCTGCGCCTGTGGATGGCGAGTGGCATGATCCAGACCCGCCGCCTGACAGCGATCGTCGCCGTCGATGTGGCGGGGCTATTCTGTGCGGGCGGACGAGGAAGGCACGCGCGAACGCCTCAAAGGCCATGAGCTCTTCGATCCGAAATCGCCGAACACCACGGCCGGCCGTCAAAAACCACCGGCGACGGCGTACGCGAGGGTTTTCGCGCGTCATCGCGGGCCGAAGCAGCCGTCCCCGCGAGCGTTCGCTGGCGATCTCGGCCTGTCCCGTCCGCGTTCGCATTCTTCCTGAGGCGCCACTTCCCTCTACTTTAGATTGGCCAGGTAGATCGAGTCCACGACACCGCGGAAGAACTTAGCTGGCGAGCCCACCGGCGAGTTGGTCAGCACCACAAGTTCCATGTCTTCTGGAAGGAAATATGCGAGGGACTGCTCTTCATGGCCGGCACCGTCCCCCCAGGCGCCGTTCTTGTTATAAAGCCGGCCGGCGGCTGTATCGGCGATTTCGTCGATGCCAAAGAAGCTGTCGAGCATGGTCTGGGCGTTGGCGTGGGGCATGATTACGGTTTTGCGGCGGAACGTCCCCATGATGTCGAGCAATTCATCGACCGAAACGTGCCAACCGGCCCCGCCGCTGACGCTCGCCAGATCGCCCGAGTCCCAACCACCCCCTACCGAAAACTGATAAGCAAGCGCAGTATTGGGTGTGCGCCCAAGCGTGGCGTGCGCGACCTCGGACGGAGAGAAGACATTCTGCTGCAGATAGGCGACGTAACCAAGAATGGTCAAGAAGTCCCAGAATGTATCTTGGGCGGCGCCCGGGAACACGGCCCCTTTTCGATATTGCTATTGATGACCGGCATCAGAATCCGGCAAAGGCCGAAATTCATGTTCTGATAGCGGTAGTGGCCAACAAAGTCTGGAGCGTGAGGATCTGTGCTGACGCCCTTGGCCACCATCTGCTTCATGGTCTCGAAATCAGTGGCACTGCCGCCCGTGTTGAACCCGCTCGTATGGGTCATGAGGTTACGGAAGCTGATATCGCCGATGTTCGGACCCTTCGCCCAATACGTCGGCAGGCTGTCGATGATCTTGGCGTCGTAGGGGATGTGGTGCTGGTCGAGGGTCCGCGTCATTCCCATCGCGGTCAGAAGCTTGGAAACGCTGGCAACGTGCATCTGCACATCAGGATTCCAGCCCTCGCCGCCATCCGCGGGATAACGGGCCCAGTTCCATTCAAGCGTATAAATCGTTGTACCATGCTGTCGCAACCGCATGACATAGCCGGCCGTGCTGTCCTTCAGAGCCGGATGCAGCGCGTCGCCGAACGCCTTTACGTCGAGGTGCTTGAGTTGTGGCCCCGGAGGAGGTGGAGGTCCCGGCGGCAAGCCGGGGTGGTGAAGCGGCGGTGCGATCTTCTCTTCGTCTATCCCGCGGTCGCTTACGGCGTTGACAACATTCACCGGCCGAATGACATGCGCACGCAGTTTGGTTTCGTCGACGGTAATGCCATTGACACGTGCGGCCTGCAGTTGTGCTTGCAACTCCTGCGACACGGGCCTTGTCGGTTCGGCGGTTGTATTCATCAACAATTCCTTTCCGGCGGGCGGTTGCCCTACGATTTCAGTTCAGCGGCTAACGATGCGACAATCCTTAAGGAGCGTCGAATAACCGTCCGAAAATAGAGGTAGCACAGCGTCAAAAAACGAGTATGAAGTTGACTAATTTAGCCGAATTTCTTCGTCATAGCACGCAGTAAAAAGGTCAGGTTCGTTTAGGTTCAGCCCTCAGCAGCGACAACTGCGAGTTCATTGAGATATTTTAAAGAGAATCCAGACTTCCGCGGAAGTCGTGACCAGCTGAAGCCCGGCATCAAGAGAACCTCCCGTCCCGACTCGCCGAAGCGATCGTCGTGAGATACTTCCCCCTGATCATGATCCAGTAAGGACCCGTGGCCAGACCGAAGACACGATCCGCTCTGAGTGCCCGTCGAACTAGAGCCGTCGATATGTGAAAATGGTGCCCCGCTTGCGGCTAGGCTCCGAGTCGCTTGACAGTGCATTGAACTGCATGCGCCGATTTGCACCGGACCCGCTCACATCGGAGCAAGCCATGGCCTCAACGGTAACAGCATTGCCCGCGCGAATGTCCGCCGAGGAATGGCAAACTCGGTGCGACCTTGCCGCGTGCTATCGTCTCGTCGATCTGTTCGGATGGTCGGACCTGATCAACACTCGCATAACGGCGCGGGTGCCGGGCCAGGACGACCATTTCTTGTTCGATGAGGTCACCGCGTCGTCGCTGGTCAAGATCGATGCCGAGGGCAACAAGGTCGAGCCCTCGGAAAGCGAGGTCATGCGCGCCTTTAAGATCCTGCCGTCGTTCTTAGCCGTGTTAGGTCTCGCGACGGTCACCGTTGCACCACCCGCCCCGCCACTCCCAGTCTGACGACCCTGGTTAGCTTCAACGGCCCTAATGGCGCGAATCCGCGCGGCGCTCTAATTGCCGACGCCAAGGGCAATCTCCTCGGAACGACACCCTCTGGTCCGCCAGAGGGTACGGTGTTCGAGATCGCAAAGACCGCCAGCGGCTACGCTAACACCCCCACCACCCTGGTCGGCTTCAACGGCACCAACGCGCGGAGCCGTTTGCCGGTCTGTTCGTTGACGCCAACGGCAACCTGTTTGGAACGACAACAGGTGCCGGGACGTCTGGTGCCGGCACAGTGTTCGAGATCGCAAAGACCGCCAGCGGCTACGCTAGTACCCCCACCGTCCTGGTCAGCTTCGACGGCACCAACGGCGCATTTCCGGTTGCCGTTCTGATCGCTGACGCCCACGGCTACCTGTTTGGAACGACAGTAAACGGCGGCAATTCAACGAACTGCGATGTCGGCTGCGGCACGGTGTTCGAGATCGCCAAAACCCACAGCGGCTACGCTAGCACCCCCACTGTTCTGGTCAGATTCAACGGCACCAATGGCCGCGGTCCGAATGCCGGTCTGATCGCTGACACCCACGGCAACCTGTTTGGAACGACAGCATTGGGCGGGACGGGATATGCCCCCGCAGCAGGGCGCTTGGATACGGCACGGTGTTCGAGATCGCAAAGACCGCCAGCGGCTACGCTAGCACCCCCACTACCCTGGTCAGCTTCAACATCACCAACGGATCGCAGCCGGTTGCCGGTCTGTTCGCTGACGCCAACGGCAACCTGTTTGGTGGCGGGGCGTATGGCCCCGGCACGGCGTTCGAGATCACCGACAGCGGCTTTGTCCCGCCGCCAGTCTTCGCCGGCACGCCGGGAAAGCTGAACTGCTTCGGCAAGAGCGTTTCAGCGTTGGCGCAGCAGTACGGTGGCCTCCACGCCGCTGCTGCCGCGCTCGGCTACTCCAGCGTACAGGTTTTGCAGAACGATATCGCGGTCTATTGCACCGGATAGGGACACGGCCCTTTTATCATACTTTGCTGGTTGCAACTACTGGTATCGGGAGTCGCCCTGCAGCCGCGAAATTCGCTAGTGAGACCAGACTGGCTGGCGGAGGAACATGAATTAGAACTCTCGGTCCCACGGCCGCAGCCAGCTCTGTGGTCGCTCGCCCGCTTCCGGCCGTTCACCGGCGCCACCAAGATCGGCGTACGAGGGTGGAGGGACGGGAACTTCTGGGCCTGGCTCAGGGTGACTGCTCTGCGCCGAAAGCTGCCCTTTGTGGCACGATCAGTTATAGTGACGCCGCGGGTCAAAGCCGCGTGAGCAGCTTCTCCCAGACCACGCCGGGGAGCAGCAACAACCTAAAGCAGAAAGCTATCCGGCGAGGAGGATGCGTCGCGACGAGAGAGAGAAAAAGGGAATGCTCATGCCGCCACTTTGATAATCTCGAAATTGGGCAAGTCAGCTTCATTCAACAATACATAGCGAGAAAAGGTACTATTTTTCGCCAAGTGCCATCGATTTTTGGCCAACAGAGCAAACTTTCTGTGCTTGCAGCGGCCGATCACTCCGCCGCTGCTTCGATCAGCAGCGCGCGGAACCAGGCCTGGGCCGGCTCGCCGGCGGCGCGCCGATGCCAGGCCATCGATACAGTCATCGAGAAATCGACTGGCAACGGCATGATCTCGATTTTGCCGGTAGCGGCAATCTGGCGGGCTATCCGTCTCGGCACGGTGGCGACCAGATCAGACGCGGTGAGTGCCCCCGGCAATGCCAGATATGTGGCGACCAATAGCGCTATCCGGCGCCGCAGCCCGAAATCCACGAGGATCCGATCAAGGGCGCCGCTGGTGGTGCCGCGCGGCGAAACGAGAATGTGGTTGAGCGCCGCATAGGTCTCGATCGACAGGTCGCGCCCCGCTATCGGATGGCCGCGGCGGGCAACCACGACAAACGGGTCGCGCAGCAGCAACATCGACTCGATATGTGCAGGCAGGGCGCCGAGATGCGCGACAGCGACATCGATCGCGCCGCGGTCGAGCTGCTCGACGGCATCGGCGCCGGTCAGCGGCGTCAATCGCAAGGTCGCCCCGGTGGCCTGATGGGCAAAGGCCTCGGCGAGGTGCCCGACCAGCGCCACCTCGGCATATTCGGCCATGCCGGCGGTGAAAACACCCGTGCTCTTTGCCGGTTCGAAGCCGATGCCGAGGTTGAGTGCCGCCTCGACATGTTCGATCGCGGCTGCGACCAGAGGTGCTATCTCGCGCGCGCGGGCGGTCGGCTCCAAGCCGGTCGGGGCACGAACGAATAGATCGTCGTTAAATAAGCTGCGCAGGCGCGAGAGCGCGTGGCTCATCGCCGGTTGCGACAGGCCGATCCGGGCGGCGGCGCGGGTCACCGCACGCTCGCTGGTCAGCGCGGCGAAGGCTTTCAGCAGATTGAGGTCGACTGCGCGGATATCCATTCTGCGAATGAATATCATACAATCTATCGATTTGATAGATGGTCACGGGTCCTATCTGATGTCCTCAGAAGCAACTAATCGGGAGTCACCGCGCATGCCACAGGAAATGGCACCACGTCTCAGCCACGTTGGGCTCTATGTCCATGACGTACCGAAGATGATCGACTTCTACACCAGCGTGCTCGGTTTCGTTGTCAGCGACGGCGCCGAGGACGGCCGCATCACCTTCCTTTCGCGCAACCCGAGCGACCATCACCAGGTCGTGCTGGTTCGTGGTCGCACCACCGACACCGAGGTGCCGATGGTGCAGCAAGTGTCGTTCAATGTCGGCACCCTCGGCCAGGTGCAGAAAGCGTTTCGCAAGGTGCGCGACGCCGGTTGCGAGGGCATCAGCCCGATCTGCCATGGCAATGCCTGGTCGGTCTATTTCCAGGATCCCGAAGGCAATCGCATCGAGATGTTCTGCGACACTCCGTGGTACGTCCCGCAGCCCTTGGGCTTCAAGATCGACCTCGACAAGGCCGAGGACGAACTCTATCGCGAAACCGAGGCCTATTGCTGCGACCGGCAAGGTTTCAAGCCGATCGAGGAATGGCGAACCGAGATCAGCGAGAAGATCGCGGCAAAGCTCGAGGCGTGACGCCGACCAGCCTCGCGGACCGCCTCTGCAATACGCTGCAACATGACCAGGAGGAACCTCAGATGACCGAACTTAAGGGCTATCACGCCCACGTTTATTACGATGCCGACACAAAGCCCGTCGCCGCGCGGCTGCGGGAGACGATTATCCGAAAGTTCTCGGTCGAGCCCGGCGGGTTTAGTGACGAGCCAAGAGGTCCACACCCGATCTCGCAATTCAACGTCATCTTCCAGACCGAGGAATTCCAGAACATCGTGCCGTGGCTGATGCTCAACCGGGAGGGCCTCGACGTCCTGGTTCATCCGCTGACCGAAAGCTCCTACGATGACCACAGCAAAAATGCGCTGTGGCTGGGGATGCCAGTGCCAATGCGGCTCGAAATCCTGCGGCCGACCTATCGCCGAGAGTTGCTGCCGACCGGCTCAGCCCAGCCGGCCTGACAACCCGAGCAGCTTCCTCCGAGGAGGTGATCATGAGGCGGCCCAGCTTGGGGCTTCGGCCCAGGCTTCCTATGTCCCTGCCGGCTAGGATTGAAGCGTCGCCCACTGACGCGAGCGCGCCGTCGA
>DASXMC010000278.1:0-3325 GCA_036495885.1 Allostellaceae bacterium
CGCGCAGATTGGCCTGGATGGCGGCATCGAGCGGCAGCACTGCGTTCTTGTCCTCGATAAAATCGCCGAGATGCGAATCCTCCTCGTCGCCGATCGGCGTTTCGAGGCTGATCGGCTCCTTGGCGATTTTTAGAACCTTGTGGACCTTCTCAAGCGGCATCGCCAGACGCTCGGCCAGTTCTTCCGGGGTCGGCTCGCGGCCGATCTCATGCAGCATCTGGCGGCTGGTACGGACCAGCTTGTTGATGGTCTCGATCATATGCACCGGGATGCGGATGGTGCGCGCCTGATCGGCGATCGAGCGCGTGATCGCCTGCCGAATCCACCAGGTGGCGTAGGTCGAAAACTTGTAGCCGCGGCGATATTCGAACTTATCGACCGCCTTCATCAGGCCGATATTGCCTTCCTGGATCAGGTCGAGGAACTGCAGCCCGCGGTTGGTATATTTCTTCGCGATCGAGATGACGAGCCGCAGATTGGCCTCGACCATCTCCTTTTTGGCGCGGCCGGCCTCGCGTTCGCCGCGCTGCACGGTCTGGACGACGCGGCGAAACTCGGCGATCGGCAATTTTGCTTCGAGCGCCAGCTGGGCGGTCTGGCGGCGCAACCGGGCGACATCGTCGCGGTGTCTCTCAACCAGCTTGACCCAGCCGCGGCCGGGCAGCAGGCCGACGCGATCAAGCCAATTACCGCACAGCTCGCTGCCAAAGTATTCGTGCAGGAAATCGGCTCGCTTGACCCCTGAACCCTCCGCCAACCGCAACAGCCGGCCTTCTTCAGCGACCAGCCGGCGGTTGAGGTCATAGAGCTGCTCGACCAGGTGCTCGATCCGGGTATTGCTCAGCCGAACGCGCTTGACCTCTTCGATCACCTTGGTTTTGAGCTTTTCGTAGCGGCGCTCGGTCACTTTTGGCAGCGGTTCGTCCTTGAGCAGAGCATGGATGCGCTGCTCCTGCAGCCGATGCAGCTTGCGGTGATATTCGGCGATCGCATCGAACGTCGCCATCAGACCGGGTTTGAGCTGCGCTTCCATCGCCGCCAGCGAGATCGAGCTTTCCTCGCCCTCGCCGTCCTCGGCGCCAAGCTCCGGTTCTATCCCGGCAAGCTCGGCCTCGGCGGCAGCTTCCTCGGCCGGCGCCTCGTCGGCGGGCAACTCGGCCTCGCCTGCGGATGCCTCGCCTGCGGATGCCTCGTCGGCGGATGCCGCCGCCGGCGCATCGACGGCGATCTGATCGAATCCGGCGCTGCTGTAAGTCGCCTCGAGATCGATGATATCGCGCAACAGCATCTTGCCGTCGACAAGCGCGTCGCGCCAGCCGACGATCGCGCGGACCGTCAGCGGGTTCTCGCAAATCCCGCCGATCATCATCTCGCGTCCGGCTTCGATCCGCTTGGCAATCGCGATCTCGCCTTCGCGCGACAACAATTCGACCGAACCCATCTCGCGCAGGTACATGCGCACCGGGTCGTCGGTACGGCCGACATCGTCGTCATCGAGATTGCCGCGGACCTCGCCGTCGGCATCCTCCGCCTCGACGGCAGCTGGCTCGTCGTTCTCCTCGGCTTCGATGACATTGATACCGAGTTCGGACAATGTGGTCATCGTGTCCTCGATCTGTTCGGAGGACACCTGCTCGGGCGGCAGAGCCGCGTTCAGCTCGTCGTAGGTGACGTATCCGCGCTCCCGACCTCGGGCCAACATTTTCTTGATTGCGGCGGCGAGGATATCGAGCAGTGGTGCTTCGGCTGCTTCCTCGCGGGTTTCCGTCGCTTCAGCCGTGTTCGCCGCTTTACTCGCCATTCCACCATCCCTAGATAGGTTTTCCACTCGCCGGCCGCAGTCCGACACTAAGCCATTCTACACACGGGTTTTGCTGCCGACGACCTGACATCCTCCCGCGCTACCCGGTCAGATCGAATCATCACTGCCGCCATTCTGTTGCAACGACTGCTCCCGGGCCGCCAGGAAGTGCTCCCAGCTGGCCACCGACAAGTCGTCGATCAAATGGTTGCTCGCCTCGGCTATAACCGACCGCTGTCCTCCCATCAGCATTCCGATCACATGCGCCCATTTGCTTCGCGCGTCATCAATTGCCGAGCGTCGGATCAAGAAGGCAGAGTCAACCGAAGGCGAGAGAAGCGCGTCAACGGTTGCCGCAAACCCGTTCGTGTGAAGGTGTTGCCGAAGCGCCGACGCTTCAAGCCCCGGATATAGAGCTTCAATCTCTAAAATTTCGCGGCGAAGCTTGTCAAGCCCGGCTTCGGGTATCTCGAGCGCCGCAAACTCTTCGGCGACCTCGTCGAGTAGCGAAGGGAAGCTGAGCAGGAGACAAAAGAGGATCTCGCGCTGCTTTCGTGCAGGAGACCGCGGTGGCGGTGGCGGGCCTTCGCAGACCGCCGTGCTATCCGGCTTTCGTGCGCTCTTGCGTCTCACCTGCCAGGGACGGCATCGGTTCTTGTAAAGCGTCTCAAATTCGAAGCGCACCGTCCGATCCGAGATGGTCTTTACGTGTTCGAGTAGCTGAGTCTGGATCCTGGCAAGTCGCTCCGGGGTATCGCGCGGGGCCCCGCGTACCTCAGATTCCCACAGCATGTCCGCCAGCGGTCGAGCCGCTGCTAAGACCTGTTCAAAGGCGGCACGTCCGCCGCCGCGGATTAACGAGTCTGGGTCTTCGTCTGACGGTAAACCCGCAAACCTTAAGCTGTAACCCGGCCGCAGCAGCGGCAGCACCCGGCGCAGGGCGCGGATGGCGGCGCGCCGGCCGGCGGCATCGCCGTCGAAGCACAGGATCGGCTCCGGCCCGAGGCGCCACAATTCGAGCAATTGGAACTCGGTCAGCGCCGTGCCAAGCGGTGCCACCGCCGAGGCAAAGCCGGCACGATGGAGGGCAATCACATCCATGTAGCCCTCGGTCACGACCGCATCACGACCCTCCGCACCGGCGGCCCGCGCGGCCGACCAGCCATAGAGCACGCGGCCCTTTTCAAAGACTGGGCTCTCCGGCGAATTCAAGTATTTGGGCTGATCATTCCCCAACACCCGGCCGCCAAAGGCGATGACCCGGCCGGCGCGATCGCCGATCGGAAACATTATCCTATTGCGAAAATAATCGAAGGGTTCATGGTCTTCCGGCCGATGCAACAACCCAGCCTCTACCAGCAACGGCTCGGTATAATCGGCGGCAAGGGCGCGGCGCAGAGAATTGCGGTCCCCGCTTTCGCGAGGACCGGGCGCCCAGCCGAGACGGAAGCGGCGGATCGTGTCGTCGTCGAGCCCTCGCGCCTTCAGGTAATCGCGCGCGGCGCTACCGGCCGGCGACCACAG
>DASXMC010000279.1:0-8870 GCA_036495885.1 Allostellaceae bacterium
TCGCGGTCATGCCCGATGGCAATGTGCAGCAGGCGACCATCGTCGATCAGGGACGCGCCGCCGCCGATCCGTTCTTTCGCGCGGCCGCAGAGAGTGCGCGGCGGGCCTTTTTTAACCCGCTGTGCCGGCCGCTGCGTCTGCCGCCCGATAAATACGAGCTCTGGAAAGACATGACCGTCGCCTTCAGCCCAAAGGACCTCCTATGAAAAACGACACCCGCGCCTCACTCGGCGCGGCTATCGCGTTGCTGTTGCTGGTCTTGTGGCCATGCCGATCGGCCGTTGCCGAGTTGCGCCTCGATATCACCAGCGGCCAGGTTCAACCAATACCGATCGCGATCCCCGCGTTTGCCGGCGGAGGCGCCGAGGCGCAACCCGGAAGCGAGATCGCAGGCGTCATTTCGGCGGATCTCGAGCGTTCGGGACTATTCCGGCCGATCGATCCGCGTAGCTTTATTCAGAATGTGGCGGCCACCGACAGCAGCGCACCCCAGTTTGCCGACTGGCGCCAAATTAACGCCCAGGCTCTGGTGACGGGCGCGGTCCAAACCCAGGCCGATGGCCGGCTCGGCGTTCAGTTCCGGCTGTGGGACGTGTTCGCCGGGCAGCAATTGACCGGCTTTGGCTATACAACAACGCCGCAGAATTGGCGGCGCATTGCCCATATCATCGCTGATGAGATCTATAAGCGAATCACCGGCGAGGACGGCTATTTCGATACCCGCATCGTCTATGTCGCCGAGTCGGGGCCGCAGCAGTCGCGCACGAAGCGGTTGGCCATCATGGATCAGGACGGCGCCAACAACCATTATCTGACCGATGGTCGGGCGCTGGTGCTCACTCCGCGGTTTTCGCCGACGGCGCAGGAAATCACCTATCTCTCATTTGCCGGCAAACAGCCGCGGGCTTATCTGCTCAACATCGACACCGGGCAGCAGGAGGCGATCGGCAATTTTCCGGGCATGACCTTCGCACCTCGGTTTTCGCCCGACGGCAACCGCGTGATCTTGAGCCGTGCCGTCAATGGCTCGAGCAACATCTACACTTTCGATCTGCGCACCCATAGCACGTCGCGCTTGACCGACGACGACGCAATCGACACCTCACCATGCTATTCGCCCGACGGCAGCCAGATCGTCTTTAATTCCGATCGCGGCGGTTCACAGCAGCTCTACGTGATGAACGCCGGCGGCGGCGGGGCCCACCGCATAAGCTTCGGATCGGGCAAATATGGGACGCCGGTCTGGTCGCCGCGCGGCGATCTGATCGCCTTTACCAAAATCAACGGTGGTTCGTTTTATATCGGCGTCATGCGGCCGGACGGCTCGGGGGAGCGGCTGCTGACCCAGGGCTTTCTAGTCGAGGGACCGACCTGGGCGCCCAACGGCCGTGTGCTGATGTATTTTGCCCAGGGACCATCGGATGCGAGCGGTTATGGTGGTTCGCCGCGTCTCGAGACGATCGACCTGACCGGGCTTAACAAACAGGACGTGCCGACGCCGGGAGCGGCTTCCGATCCGGCGTGGTCGCCGCTGCTGCGCTAGGCCTCGTTGCGGTGCCGGGTTCCGGCGCCGCAGTCACTTTTGCGCCGTATCGAGGGGGGAAGTTTCGATGCACCAGGGGGAACAGCGATGAGGTTCAAATTTATTACAGCGCCCGGTTTTGCCGCGGCCACTTTACTGCTGCTCGCCGCTTGCAGCAGCGCGCCGTCAACTCCGGCCGCGGGACCGCCGGGAGCAGGAGGTCCCGGCGGGCCGGGAGGGCCCGGTGGGGTCGTCGGGGCAGCGGTGCCGGGCTCGCAGCAGGATCTGGCGCAGACCGCGGGGGACCGGGTCTTTTTCGCGTTCGACCGGTCCGACATCAGTCCCGAGGCGCAACAGACCCTGCAGCGGCAGGCCGAGTGGCTGCAGCGCTATCCGAACGTAACAGTGACGATCGAGGGTCATTGCGACGAGCGCGGCACCCGCGAATATAACCTCGCCCTTGGGGAGCGCCGTGCCAATGCAGCCAAGCAAGTTCTGCTCGCCGCGGGGGTGGCCCCATCGCGAGTCTCGACGATCAGCTACGGCAAGGATCGCCCGGTCGTGCCCGGGTCGACCGAAGAAGCCTGGGCTCAGAATCGCGTCGCCATCACTACCGTCAACTGAGTCTTGCGGCGGAGGCCAACCGGAAACCGATTGGGGCGGCGGTCGGAGCGGCGCGTGCGATCTTGGTTCGCGATGCCACATCAGTTCGCAGGCCTCGCCACGCGCCGTTTTTTCGCCCAAAACACGCCCTAGCACAGCGGGATTGGTCGCCGGGGCAGCCGTCTTCGGTGGTTTGAGGCGGGCACCGCCGTGCGTGTGGCGCCAAAAGGGTGCCTCGCTCGATAAGAGGCTCTGCTGATGATTCGGCGAAGAATTCTGCCGCAAACCTGGCCGGCCGCGCTGCTGGTGTTCCTCGCAATTGCCGGTTCTGCGGCGCAGGCGCAGGACGCCACGACCCAGGAGCGACTGGATCGGCTGGAACGCGATCTCAGTATGCTGCAGCGCCAAGTCTATAGCACAACAGGAGGTGAAGCTCCGCCGGGCGCCGAGAGCGGCGGCAATGCCGCCGTCGACATGCAGGTGCGTATGGACCGGCTAGAGCAGCAGATACGCGATCTGACCGGACGGTTGGAAGACGAGACCAATCAGGTCGAGCAGTTGCGCCAGCACCTTGAACAGGTCAACAGCGACATCGACGTGCGGTTGGGACAGGGTCAGCGACAACCCGATGCACAGGCGCAGCATCCAGCCTCAAGCGGCTATGCCAGCGCTGAGCCACCGCCGTTTCCCCCGTCGCCGGGGATTGCTCCCTATGGCCGGCCACCCCCGCCCGCGCCCGGTTACGGGACGCTGACGCCGCCCGGGCCGGATGCGGGAGAGCCGGCAGCCTATGGAGCGCCGGCTCAGCTGACGCCGCCGCGGACGGCAAGCGCCGCCGACGCCGATACCCTGCACCCGCCCGGGATCGGGACACTGCCGTCGGGCTCGCCGTCCGCGCAGTACAACGTTGCCTTTGGTCTGCTGCGCCAGGCTAACTACGAGGCCGCCGAAGAAGCGCTGCGCAACTTTGTTCAGCAGTATCCCACGAACCCGCTCGCCGGCAATGCTCAGTATTGGCTCGGCGAAAGCTACCTGAAGCGTGGCAAATACGACCAAGCCGCCGCCGCGTTCGCGGACGGCTATAAGCGCTTTCCAAAGGGACCGAAAGCGGCCGATTCCTTGCTCGGACTCGGCAGATCGCTCGCGTACGCCGATCAAAAGAACAATGCCTGCATCGCTTTGACCCAACTCGACCACGATTTCCCGCATGCGAGCAGCGCAATCCGGGATCGGTCGGCACAGGAGAAGAAAAGACTGGGGTGCTGAGCGCCACCGCATCGCCGCCGCTAGGCGTAGATGAGTTCGCCGCCCGGCTTGCGCGGCTTGCCTTTTTTGAAAGCGCGCCGTCAGTCGCGGTCGCGGTCTCGGGCGGACCCGACAGTCTGGCGCTCGCGATCCTTGCCGATCGTTGGGCGCGAGAGCGCCACGGGCGGATCTGCGCACTTTCTGTCGATCATAGGTTGAGAGCCGAGAGCGGTGCCGAGATCGCACGGGTTCGGGAGTGGCTCGCCGCCCGCTCGATCCGGCACGACGTCCTGGTCTGGCGCGGGGAAAAACCTGCAACGGGCATTCAAGCGGCGGCGCGAGCCGCGCGCTATCGGCTTTTGGAAGAGTGGTGCCAGCAACAGGGCTGGCTTCACTTGATGACCGGCCACCATCGCGAAGATCAGATCGAAACCTTTTGTTTGCGGCGTGATGCGCACAGTGGTCGCGACGGCCTCGCCGGGATGCCGACGGTCCGCGAGCTCGCCGGCTGCCGGATCCTGCGCCCGCTGCTTGATGTCCCGAAAGCTCGGCTTCTCGCCACCCTCGCTGCCGAGCGCCAGCCCTTCATCATCGATCCGAGCAACCTCAATCCGAATTTCGCGCGCACCCGGCTGCGCCGCCGGGCCGAGCAAGCGGATCTCCTCACGATGCTCGGCAACATCCGCACGCGCGGCCGCGAGCGCAGGGTGCGCGAACATCGCGGATGTGCCCTGCTGGCGCGAGCAGCGGCCCTCCACCCGGCCGGCTTCGTGATGCTGAACCGCGAGGTGTTGCTTGCGGCGCCGCCGGATGTAGCGGAACGAGCACTCTCCGTCTTGGTTATGGCTTTTGGCGACCGCCCTCACCCGCCGCGACGGCGCAGCATTGTGCGGCTGCTCGAAGTTCTCGCCGGCGGGGCGCGCGGCGGGCATGTCTTGGGTGGCCACCGGTTCGTCGCCTGGCGCGAGCGCGTCCTCGTCCTGCGCGAGCTTGCCGCGGCTGCGGCACCCGCCCGCCTTGTGCCGGGAGAGATTGTTGTCTGGGATCGACGTTTCGAAATATTGTCGCCGCCGGAGGCTGGGGCGCTGACTTTGGGCTATCTCGGCAAGGATGGAGTAGTTGAGCTCTACCGCCGCCTGCCGGGTTTCCGGCACGCCCGGCTACCCCCACTCATCTACCCGGTTTTGCTCGGATTTTGGGATGGGAGCGGGCTTGCGGCTGTTCCTTCATTGAAATATCGCCGAGACGAGCGGGTGGTGCTCCCAAAGCTAGCGTTAAAACCTGTAAATTGTCTATCCCATGCAAGCTTTGCAGTTGTTTAGCCGGGCGCGCGTCTTATGTTTTGCTTTGGCGAAAATGATCGCTAGCCGGCTTGGATCGGCGTAGGGTTGGCTCGACCGGCGGCCCGGGATCGGAAAGGCGTTCGACGTGAATAATTTCGGCAAGAATCTCGCCCTGTGGATCGTAATCGGGCTGCTTCTCGTCGCTCTTTTCAATCTTTTCCAGACATCCTCCAGCCATGGGCCACAATCGACGCTAGCCTTTTCCGATTTTGTTAACGATGTAAATCGCGGCCAAGTTGCCGATGTCACGATCCAGGGCAACACCATCAGCGGCCATTTCACCGACAGCCGCGCCTTTTCCACCTATGCCCCAAACGACCCCGGCCTCGTCACCCGGCTAATCGACAAGGGAGTGCGGATTACCGCCGCCCCGGTTGACGACAACGTGCCGTCGCTGTTCGGAGTTCTGATTTCCTGGTTCCCGATGCTGCTGTTGATCGGTGTATGGATCTTCTTCATGCGGCAGATGCAGGGCGGTGGCGGCCGAGCGATGGGCTTTGGCAAGAGCCGGGCGCGGCTGCTGACCGAAAAAGTCGGGCGGATCACCTTTGAGGATGTCGCCGGGATAGACGAAGCTAAGCAAGAGCTTGAGGAGATCGTCGAATATCTGAAGGACCCACAGAAGTTCCAACGGCTTGGCGGCAAGATCCCCAAAGGTGTGCTGCTGGTGGGCTCGCCGGGAACTGGCAAAACCTTGCTCGCGCGAGCAATTGCGGGTGAGGCGAATGTGCCGTTCTTTACGATATCCGGGTCCGACTTTGTCGAGATGTTTGTCGGTGTCGGCGCGAGCCGGGTGCGCGACATGTTCGAACAAGGCAAGAAGAACGCGCCTTGCATCATCTTTATCGACGAAATCGACGCGGTGGGGCGTCATCGCGGCGCCGGGCTCGGCGGCGGCAATGACGAACGCGAGCAGACGTTGAACCAGCTGCTGGTCGAAATGGACGGGTTCGAGGCGAATGAAGGGGTGATCCTGATCGCCGCCACCAACCGGCCCGATGTGCTCGACCCGGCTTTGTTGCGGCCGGGGCGTTTCGATCGGCAGGTGGTCGTGCCAAACCCCGACGTCGTCGGACGCGAGAAGATCCTGAAGGTTCACATGCGCAAGGTGCCGCTGGCGGCCGATGTCGACGCCAAGATCCTGGCGCGCGGAACGCCCGGCTTTTCCGGCGCCGATCTCGCCAATCTCGTCAACGAGGCGGCGCTGATGGCGGCGCGGCGCGGCAAGCGTTCGGTGGCGATGTTCGAGTTCGAACAGGCCAAGGACAAGGTTATGATGGGCGCCGAGCGGCGCTCGATGGTAATGACCGAGGACGAGAAAAGGCTGACCGCCTATCACGAAGCGGGTCATGCGCTGTGCATGCTCTATGCCGAAGGGCACGAGCCTCTGCACAAGGTCACGATCATCCCGCGCGGCCGCGCGCTCGGCATTACGATGTACCTGCCCGAACGCGACAAGTACAGCCAGTCCAAGCTCGAGATCAAGGCGATGCTGGCAAGCTTGTTTGGCGGTCGCATCGCCGAGGAGCTGATCTTTGGTCCTGACAAGGTCACCACCGGTGCCGCAGACGATATCCGCCGCGCCACTCAGTTGGCGCGCCGCATGGTGACCGAATTCGGGTTCAGTGAAAAGCTCGGCCGTCTGCGTTACGCCGAAAACGAGGAAGAAGTGTTCCTCGGACATTCGGTGACGCAGCGCAAGAATGTTTCGGAAGCGACGGCAAAGCTGATCGATGAGGAGATCCGCCGGCTTGTCGACGAGGGCGAGGACAAGGCGCGGGCGATCTTGACCGAACGGCTCGACGAGCTCCATGCGCTGGCTAAGGGGCTGCTTGAGTACGAAACCCTGTCGGCCGACGAAATCCGCCGCATCATCAAAGGCGAGCGGATATTGCGCGAGACGTCCGCCCCGACACCACACAGCGAGGATCAGCGGACCGGGCGGCGCAGCTCGGTGCCGCCATCCGGCCGTCCGGCCGGGCTCGAGCCCGAACCGCAGCCCGGCCTCTGATTGGGGCTAGAAGGCGAGTATCTCCCGCGGTGGGTTGCGGGCGTCTTTGCGCCGGTCAGCGCGCGATCGACGGCATTAAGTTTGATGTAGTGAAATTGTTATTTGACAGCCCGAGGCTCTTCTCGCACAATCATTGCTTGCTGGGATATAATCAAAAGCTCCGGTGGCATGATGACGCGGAAGCTGTTCGGTACCGACGGGATCCGCGGAACTGCAAATATCGAGCCGATGACGCCGGAAACCGCGTTGAAGGTGGCGATCGCGGTTGGTGAATGCTTTAAAAACGGGGCGCATAAGCACCTCGTGGTGATCGGCAAAGACACTCGTCTTTCGGGCTACATGCTCGAACCGGCGCTGACCGCCGGCTTTGTGACCATGGGTATGGACGTCGTGCTGGTCGGGCCGCTGCCCACTCCGGCGATCGCAATGCTGACGCGCAGCCTGCGCGCCGATCTCGGGGTGGTCCTTTCAGCCTCGCACAATCCTTACGACGACAATGGCATCAAACTGTTCGGCCGTGACGGCTACAAGCTGTCTGACGAGATCGAGCAAAAGATCGAGAGTGCTCTCGATCAGGGGCCAAAGCGGCGGGCGAACCCTTCCGAGCTCGGTCGGGTCAAACGGCTCGACGACGCTGGCGGCCGTTACATCGAATTCGTCAAGCAAAGTTTCCCGCGCGGCCGGCGGCTCGACGGATTGCGCATTGTCGTCGACTGTGCCCACGGGGCTGCCTACAAGGTGGCCCCGACAGTATTCTGGGAGCTCGGGGCCGAGGTCTTTTCGCTTGGTGTGAGCCCCGACGGCCTCAACATCAATCGCGACTGCGGTGCGTTGATGCCGGAACAGATGCGGCGCGAGGTGTTGGCGCGGCGCGCCGATATCGGCATCGCGCTCGACGGCGACGCCGATCGGCTGATCGTCGCCGACGAGCGCGGCACCATTCTCGACGGCGACCAGCTGATGGCGTTGATCGCCACCGGATTGTCACGCAGCGGGCGGCTCGCCGCCAACGCGCTGGTGGCGACCGTGATGTCCAATCTCGGGCTCGAACGCTATCTTTCGGGTCAGCAGATCGGCCTGCACCGGACCGCCGTCGGCGACCGCTATGTTGTGGAAAAAATGCGCAGCCTCGGCTGCAATCTCGGCGGCGAGCAATCGGGACACATCATTCTTGGCGATTATGCGACGACCGGCGATGGCCTGATCGCGGCTTTGCAGGTAATGGCCTCGATCGTCGAAACCGGACGCCCGGCGAGCGAGGTCTGCCGGCTGTTTACGCCGGTGCCGCAATACGCCGGCAACGTGCGCTATGGCGAGATGATGCCGCTCGGTCGGCCCATGGTGAAAACCGCTATCGCCGAGGGCGAGGCCCGGCTCGGCGCCATGGGCCGCCTCGTCGTCCGCCAGTCGGGGACCGAGCCCCTGATCCGGGTCATGGCAGAGGGCGAAGAGGAAGAACTTGTCGCGTCTGTTGTCGATGAGATCTGTGCGGTTATCCGCAGGGCGGTGGCGAGCGCCGACGAGATTGCTCGGGCGGCGGAATAGTGCACGGGCGCGTCCTGATCGTCGCCGGCTCCGATTCCGGCGGCGGCGCCGGCATCCAGGCCGACATCAAAACGGTAACGATGCTCGACGCCTACGCGGCGACCGCGATCACCGCGCTGACCGCGCAAAATACCGAGGGAGTATTCGGCGTCTTGCCGGTCCCCCCGGATTTTATTCGCCGGCAGATCGAAGTGGTGCTCGACGACATTGGTGCTGATGCGGTCAAGACCGGAATGTTGCACGATGCCGCTGTCATCGAGACTTTGGCGGCGGTGCTGGCGGAGCGGGCCGCGACCATTCCACTCGTTGTCGATCCGGTGATGGCGGCCAAAGGCGGCGCCCGGCTGATCGACCCCGATGCGGTGGAGGCCTTGAAGACCCTGCTGATCGGGCGTGCGACGGTGCTGACCCCGAACCTGCCCGAGGCCGAAATACTTACCGGCGGTGCAATCGGCGATGCCGCGGCGATGCGCGCCGCGGGTGAAGATCTGCTGCGGCTCGGCTGCCGCGCGGTCTTGATGAAAGGCGGGCACCTGCCCGGTGACATCCTGACCGATGTCCTGGTCACGCAGGCCGGCCACCGGGTATGGGAGAGCGCGCG
>DASXMC010000280.1:0-3385 GCA_036495885.1 Allostellaceae bacterium
GAGCCGCGCTTGGAGTCCGGAAGGGGGCCAACCTGCACCGGCCGCCTCCTCATAGGCGCGGCACGCCTGCAGAACCGCAAGATCACCCCATAGCGGCCCGACGATCTGCAGTCCGACCGGCAGCCCTTCGGCAAAGCCGCACGGGATCGACGCGGCCGGGTTTTTGGTCAGGTTGAAGAGCGGCGTATAGGGGATCCAGTTCCAGCAATTGTTCGGGTTGGGGCGATCGTCGCCGCGCGGATCGGCAAAAGCGGCAGTGATCGGCATGGTCGGCGACAGCATCAAATCGTAACGCTCGAAGAACTGCCGAAGCGCCTGCCCGAGTGCCGCGCGGCGCACGACCGCATCGACGTATTGTTCCTGCGTCACCGCTTGGCCGCGCCGGCACAATGCGACGAGCCCCGGATCCATCACCGCCGGTGCATCGGGCGGCAGGTCGCGCAGCAATTTCCAGAAGGCGGCGTACGTCAGCGTTTCGAAGATCCCTCCGGGCGGTTGCGGGAACGGATCTGCGGGCTCGAGCTCAGCGCCGAGGCGGCGGAACTCCTCGGCCGCTCGCTCGACCGCGGCGCGCACCGCCGGCCCCGGCTCGGCCACACCCAAGCCTACCGACAGCGCCACCCGCTTCCCCTTCAGCGAGCCTTCCCGGACCCGCTCGCGGTAAGCGATTGCGTCATCGGGAAGGCTGCCCCAATCGTGCGGGTCTGGTCCCTTGATCGCATCGAGCATCAGGGCTGCGTCTTCAACGGTGCGCGCCATCGGCCCGATATGAGCAAGATCGCCAAACGCCGATGGCGGATAGACCGCGACCCGGCCAAAGCTCGGCTTCAACCCAAAGACGCCGGCGAACGAGGCCGGTATGCGGATCGAGCCGCCGGCGTCGGTGCCGACGGCGAGCGGAGCGATCCCGGCCAGCAGCGCCACCGCACTGCCGCCGCTCGACCCGCCGGGCGAGCGCTCGAGATCCCACGGGTTGCGCGTCACCCCCTAGAGCGGCGAGTCCGTCACCCCTTTCCAGCCGAATTCGGGCGTCGTCGTCTTGCCGAACAGCAGAGCACCATGGGCGCGCAACCGTGCGGTGACCGGCGAATCCTCGTTCCAGTCCTGGTTCGGATCGATCGTGCGCGAGCCGACGAGCCGCGGCCAGCCCACGGTATAGAGCGTGTCCTTGATCGCCACCGGGACGCCGTCAAGGAGACCCTTTGGCTCACTCCGATGCCAGCGAGCCTCCGAGGCGCGCGCCTGCGCCATTGCTGCGTCGGGGTCGTACAACACAAAGGCGTTGAGCGCCCCCTCATAGCGTTCGAGCCGCCGCAAAGCTCCGTCCATGACCTCGACTGGAGACAATTTCTTGCCGCGGTACTGCGAGATCAGCTCGGTTGCCGGCGTGAACGCGGTCTCGTCAGTCATGGAGTGCTTTTCTCCGGGTTCGCGATCACGATGTTGATCAGCGGCTCCCCGCGCACAAAGCGGTTGAGGTTTAGTGCCACCTCGTCCCATCGCCGGCGCATCATCCCCGCAGTCCAGCCGGAATTATGCGGGGTCAGGATGACATTCGGCAATTCGTGAAACGGATGGCGCGAGCCGCGGCGGTTGGGCTCGCCGGCATTCGGGTATTGCCACCACACGTCGATCGCCGCACCGCCGAGCTTCTCTTCGCGCAGCGCCACATAGAGTGCGTCTTCGTCGACAACCGGGCCGCGCGAAATATTGATCAGGAACGCACCCGGCTTCATCAGCTCGAGCCGGCGGGCGTCGAGGAGCCCGGTGGTTTCGGGACCGAGTGCGGTGCACAGCGCCACCGTGTCGCATTGCGGCAACATCTGGTCGAGCTCGGCGAGCGGATAGACCTGCTCGACACCGTCTTCGGCCGGACGGGGTGTGCGATTGGCGGCGAGGATACGGCAGCCGAACGGGGCGGCCCGGCGCGCCACTTCGCGGCCGACCCGGCCATAGCCGACGATGCCCAAAGTCGTGCCGCGCACCTCGCCATGTGGGGCGCCGCTCGCGACCCAGCTGGAGCGCCACGAGCCGCTCTCGCCGAATTCGCCCGCGATCTCGAAGAGCCGGTGATGCAACGCCAGCATCGTCATCACGACATATTCGGCAATCGCGGTCTCATGGCCAAAGGCGTTGCACACGGTGATCCCGGCCGGCAGTGCCGCGAGATCGAACAATTCGACCCCGGTCGCGACCGATTGCACAAGTTGCACCTTCGCAGCCGGCGGATAGTCGGCGCGCCAATGATTGCTGACCAGAATGTCGGCCTCGGCCGCCGCGGCGGCCAATCGGTCGCGGTCGATCGGGTCGTCGAGGATCTCGCTCGCGAGCGATCGGGGCAGCTCGCCCGAGATACCCCTTGCGGTGTCCGCGGCGACCCCGCCCAGAAACAGCGCCTTCACCGGAGTGCTCTATACGCGGCCGGGCTGTAGGTAGGATTTCCCGCAAAAGGTTCTGGATCCATTATTCTGCTCTCGCTATTTCGCCGGAATGGCGGGCATGCGAAGCGCGGAGCGACGAGGGTTTTGATCATGTCGCAGGCCTCTCTCTCCGGGTCAGGCACAACTTAAACTTTAGACAATTGTTACCTGTTATCCTGTTTTATCAGGAACTCGATTAGGCCGCACTCGCGCATTGGTGGTCGTCAAACATCAGCCTGTCGGATAATCCACGCCCCCACCGTGCCGCTCTTCGCCAAAAGCCGTCAAGATTTGTCTCATCCCCGCACCCGACCACCGATTCACCCGGCACTTATCATAATCGCAATTTGCTAAAAGGTCAAGCAAGCACAGACCTGCATCGGGCTTACCATGCGTCTAGCTTGATAGGGTGGGCCACGCCCGCTCTCGGCCCTGAACAGTCGCTCGCTTTACCGGACCTTGATAGCCAGTGGTGCCCCACACCTGCCGTTCGCGGTGCCCGTCGGCGTCAGCTCAATTGGGTGGTAAGCGGCGTCGCACAATCCGGAACCGCTCTCGATACATTCCCGCCGCACGAACCGTGAATACCCCGGGGCGTTGCGGACTTCGGTTGGACGAAGCCGACCGGCTCGATGTTTACGTCTCGGCGGGAATCCACGGACGCCATGGTTGCAGCTCTGAGCTGTCGACAAGGGAGCGTAAACCATGAAGATCGTCGTCATCGGCGGCACCGGCCTGATCGGCTCGAAGGCCGTCGCCATTCTGCGCCAGGGCGGCCACGAAGTTATCGCAGGCTCGCCCAAGATCGGCGTCAACAGCATCACCGGAACGGGCCTCAAAGAGGCCATGGCCGGCGCACAAGTGGTGATCGACCTCACCAATTCGCCCTCATTTGAAGACAGGGCTGTGCTGGAATTCTTCGAGACTTCCGGGCGCAACCTTCTCACTGTGGAGGCTCCGGCGGG
>DASXMC010000281.1:0-2246 GCA_036495885.1 Allostellaceae bacterium
CCCGCCGCGGCGCCATGGGTTGCGGCCGAGCTTGAGCGCCTCGCGCAGATCCATTGCCGACCAGAAAAGCGGCACGGCGCGGCCCTTGACCAGCGGCAGCGCAGTGGGATCGCCGCCGAGCCATGGTAGAAACGGGTTGCGCCGGCCATACCCCCAGATCTCGACGCGGGCGCAGGGGCGCGCTGCGATGCCGCGGGCGTGAAAGCCCATCGTGTCGGCGACGACAAGCGTGTTCTCTGGGACCGCAAACGCCTTGGGCGGTCCGAGACCGAGCCGGCCCAGCTCCTTGGCCGAAATACGCGGCGATCCGCGCGCCGATTGGAAATCCGGATTAGTCCGGGCGCATTCGGACATCCGCCGTTCCCAGGCGAGCCGGCGCCGGGTCAGGCGATGCGAGCCCGGAACATAGATGAACGGTCCTTCGTCATCGGCGGTGTCGGTCAGAAAAAACCACGCCTTGACGGTCGGATGAAAGGTATCGGCGTGGAGCCTGGTCTGCGGGTCGGGCGGTGCGGCGCGGGCATGGGCGAAGATCGTCTGGATATAAACCTGCGGGTGCAGCAGCGACGAGCCGATGTACCGAACAAGACCGAGCCACTCGCCGCTTTCGAGCATCGCCCGGACCGCGGGAAGCCGGGAGAGCGCCCGATGGTCGAGCGCGATGTGCCGGGTGATCGCGTCGCCCTGGGGCTGTTCACGCGCCGGGGCGGCAAATGTGAGCGCCTCGCGCTTGACCGCGTCAAACACGGCTTTGGGGAGAAAATCGCGTTTGACGACAAATCCATTGCGCTCGAAAGCCGCACGATCGGCACCCGATATCAGCGGCGCCAACCTTTCGCGCCGGCCTTGCGCCATGCGGCTGGCGAGCCGCATCCGGGCAACGTGCAGACCGGCGCGATTGAGAGCCGGGCTGCCGATGATCGGATTGTCGCGAAACGATTTCGCCCCGGTCGCCAACGCCGCGAGGTGAACCGGCGCAAAAAGCCAGGAGAGTGCGGCTCGCCTCATCCCCGTCTTCCGCTCCGTCGCACCGGGAGGAACGCCTGCAGCTGCCGCACCGCCGTGCCCTGCAGCCGGCGGAGGGCAACGAGCAGACCCGGGCGCCACAATTCGGGGCGGCCGAGCCGTTCGATGATGATTTCCGGCGAGCATGGCAGCCGGGTAACCGGATCGAGATAGCGCGGATAGAGGATCAGGATTCCCGCGACCAGCTCTTCAAGCGTCAGCCTGCGACCGCGATCGACCGCCGCCACATCGGTCGTCAGCCCCCATCCGGCGTAAAACGGCCGGCCGTAGACGACCACCCGGCGGCGGCGCAGCAACGCCTCGAAACCCGTCAGCGAGGTCAAGGTGTGCACTTCGTCGATCCTGCCGAGGAGCGAATCGGTCGCGACCCCGCGTACGATCCTGTTGGCGAATTCGGCCGCGACCTGATCGGGCAGCGCACCCTTGCGATGGCCCGCTTCGACATCGGGATGCGGCTTGTAGAGGATGAATGCATCTGGGTTGGCGGCGCGCACGCGGGCAAGAAGATCGCGGTTGCCGCGGACATCCGCACCTCCACCAAAGAGCACCGAAAGGTCGTCCTCGACCTGCCCCGGAACCAGGATGCGGCGACCCGCGGCAGGAATATCGAGCGCCGGGGCGGCCGATGCGAGGTTGTATTTGGTGATGCCACCACCGACGAGACGCGCAATTAGATCGCCGGCGCGCGCGGTCAGCGCCGGGGTAAACTCGACCTCGAGCAGCAGACGCTCGAGGTCGCTCGTCTGCCGCGGATCGTAGTAGATGCCGTTCCAATCGAGCACCAGCGACGCCGGCGGCATGAAATCGGAGCCGAGCCCGACCGAGCGGATAAATCCGTCCTCGACCCGAACGAGCGGGGTCGCCTGACGGGCTGCAGCCTCGGCGAGCCCGGGCGGAATGCGCGAGGCCCAGACCGCGATCGCATGTCCCGGCCGGGTCTTTGCCGCGGCGAGCGCCCTCTGCGGCATCCGGCAAAAAGGGGGCGAGCCCAGCCCCGAGCGCAGGAAATCGGCGACCCGCCGCCGCTTCCAGAACGACATGCCGACGCACGCCGCGATCCGCCGGTTGGCATTTTCGGTCCGTCGCCAATCGGCGAGGATCTCGGTTATGTGCTCAAATGACGCGGCAGTGTCATGATAGGGGTCGAGGCAGTGGGTCGCGACAAGGCAGGCGCCGGCAAAGATTTCATCGATGCTGCGCCGGAAGGATCGCGGCGGCAC
>DASXMC010000282.1:0-1849 GCA_036495885.1 Allostellaceae bacterium
GTGCAGCGCGTCGGCCGCGACATGCCGGGCAGCAACTGGCATGTCTATGTGTACGATCCCGACGGCCATACCAACGAATTCTATTACGGCATCGAACAGGTCGGCTGGAACCAGTTGTCGAAGCCGCGCGACATGTATTACCGCGGTTTCAACGAAAAGCCGCCATTGCCGCAAATCTCGGAGGCGGCCGAATTGTTCGAGGCGCAGGAGAAGGGGATCGACGTGTTGTCCGGCCATCGCCCGCAGCGGCCATCGACAGGAACCTACGATGTCGAGGGAGTGCTGCTGCCGCGGCCGTTCAAGATCACGAAGATTGGGCCGCTCAGCCTTTTTGTCGACGATGTCGAGCGCGCCGAAGCCTTTTACGGTGAGCGGCTCGGGTTTGTGAAGAGCGAGGAGGTGCGCTATCGAGGAGCGCGCTGCGTCTTCATGCGCTGCGGCGCCGAGCACCACAGCCTGGGACTGTTCCCAAAGGAATTGCGCGGGTCACTGGGTCTGAGCCCGCACACGACCTGCATGTCGTTTGGCGTCGAGCTCGGCAGCTATGCGCAATTGCGCGCGGCCGTCGATTTCCTCAAGGCGCACGGCGTCAGCTTTATTGACGCGATTCCGCCCGAGCTTTATCCCGGCATCGACTATTCGGCCTTTGCGCTCGACCCCGACGGTCACTGCATCCAGCTCTATTACTACATGGAGCAGGTCGGCTGGGACGGCCGCGTGCGCCCGGCCGGCGAGCGCCGTAAGGTCAACGGCAATTGGCCAGAGGCGATCGAGCCCCTGTCCGACACCTATGTCGACCAGGTTTTCCAGGGCCCGCTCGGCTAGTCGCGATGTTCTGGTTCAAGCGGCTGGGATAACGCCCAGCTGCTTGGCGCCAAGTTGAACGAACCATGAGCGGTGATTGACCGCGAGCCTTTAGCCTCCCCATTGGAATTCACCGCGGCAACAGGCTCGACCCCATCAGGAATTCGTCGATGGCGCGGGCGCATTGGCGGCCTTCGCGGATCGCCCAGACGACCAGCGACTGGCCGCGCCGCATGTCGCCGGCGGCAAACAATTTTGTTACTGAAGTGCGGTAGTCGAGGGTATTGGCAAGAACATTACCGCGCGGGTCCAGTGCAGTGCCCGATTGCTCGATCATTCCGGCTTTGACCGGTCCGAGAAAGCCCATTGCCAACAGCACTAGATCGGCCTTGAGACTGAAGTCGCTGCCGGCGATCTCCTGCATTAGAAAGCGCCCGTCGGGAGCCTTGGCCCAATCGACGCGCACGCATTCAAGTGCCGTGGCTTGCCCATCTTCGCCTACTGCCCGCTTCGTCAACACCGCCCAGTCGCGCTCGCAGCCTTCTTCCTGCGACGACGAAGTGCGTAATTTCATTGGCCAGTCGGGCCAGACCAGTGCCTTGTTTTCGCGCTCGGGCGGCTTTGGCAGAATTTCGAGCTGGGTGATCGACGCCGCCCGCTGACGTACCGCGGTGCCGATGCAATCCGAACCGGTGTCGCCGCCGCCGATAACGATGACGTGTTTGCCTTCGGCGGTGATCGTGCCGTTGGGAGCGGCGCGCTCTTCGCTGTCGCCGGCATTGCGCTTGTTCTGCTGCGGCAGGTAGTCCATTGCGAAATGGATGCCGGCGAGATCGCGCCCCGGCACATCGAGGTCGCGCGCGGCTTCCGCACCGCCGGTCATGGCGACGGCATCAAACTCGTCGAGCAGCAAATCCATCGCGAGATCGACGCCGATTTCGGTCTCGGTGCAGAACGCCACGCCCTCGGCCGTCATCTGTGCAACGCGGCGCTCGATCAGCGACTTCTGCATCTTGAAGTCGGGAATGCCGTAGCGCAGCAACCC
>DASXMC010000283.1:0-7158 GCA_036495885.1 Allostellaceae bacterium
CGCCGGTCAGCGGCTGTCTTGCTCCTTCCTGATCCATCACCCCTATGTGGGGTGGCTGGAGAAAAATGACACAGTAAGACTATGCGGCATTGACAGAACTGCGCATGACCTAGCTGCCTACCAGATGTAGGGAAGCTTCCCTTTAGCGGCGGGCAGCGGCAACATACGCAGCATGAGCGTCGAGATTGACGAGCTGGACAGCGAGAGCATAGCGCCCGGCGTGCGGCCGATCGGGGAGACGCGCCGGGGCCTGTTGCATATCCCGGAGGTCGGCGTGCGCGGTCGGCGACAGGCGATCGACGAGCCGCCGATGTTCGTGCGCCCACGCTTCGGATGGAGTGCACAAGAGGTTTCCGGCTCGCTCGGCGACCTCGGCACTTTCCTGCCACATATCGTCGGCGCGATCACGATTGTCGGCATGAACCCGACCGGCATCATTACGACATTCGGGCTGTTTTATGCGTTGTCGGGTGCGTTCTACGGCGTGCCTATGGCGGTGCAGCCGATGAAAGCGGCATCGGCGGCCGTGTTGATCGAACCTATGAACCCCGACGCGATCGCCGGGGCCGGGCTGGTCATTGGAGCGTTTTTCCTTCTCCTCGGTATGACCGGAATCGTCGGCCGGATTGCCCGCGCCATGCCACCGACGATCGCGGGCGGGCTACAGCTCGGCCTCGGGCTTTCACTCGGCGCGCTCGGCATTCGGTTGATGCACGGGCAGCTCTGGCTCGGGGTTGCGATCTCGACCGTCATGCTGGTGCTGATGCGCTACAAGCGCATGCCCGTAGCGCTGATCGCCGTGATCGTAGGAATTGGTGTCGGTCAGCTTCTCGGGATTTCGCCGTCGTTCCCGCACCTCGATTTCGGGCTGCACCTGCCGCACCTGATCGTGCCGAGCTGGGAGCAGATCGTGCATGGCACGATTTACGCCGTCCTGCCGCAAATCCCGCTGACCTTGACCAACGCCATCATCGTGACAGCCGCCGTATCGCGGCAGTTCTTTCCGAAAGAGCGCAACGCGGTCAACGAACGTAACCTTGCAATCACGACCGGCCTCGGCAATCTGCTGGCCGCGCCGTTCGGCGGCTATCTGATGTGTCACGGCGCGGGCGGCATCGCGGGCCACTGCCGGTTTGGTGCGCGCACCGCGACCGCGCCGGTCTTGATCGGTCTTGTATTTCTTGTGCTCGGCCTCGGTTTCGGCGAGAGCGGCTATGCCCTGCTCAAGACGATTCCGGATGCCGTGTTAGGCGCGCTGCTGCTGTTCTCCGGGATCGAACTGGGGCGGCAGGAGCAAGCCTGCGGAATTGTACGGTAGCGTATTTCCCGCAATGTCATGGGTCGGGATAGGTTTCGGTCGGCTCGGCGCTCATGCGAGGACCGGCTCAGCCGCCGGAGTCCGGTTTCGGGGCGAATGGAAATAGCTGCCGCTCGGCGTGATGTGCTGGTGGAACAGGGGCGAGACGCGAGCGAGATCCTCGTCACGGACGAGGTTTCCATTGGCGCGTAGCTGGGTAACGATGTGGTCGATATGGACAGTGTTCCAGACCAGGACGGCGTTGGACAGCAGGCTGAGGCAGCTCGCCTTGTTCATGATCTCCTCGTAATCGCCGGTGCGGAAGGCGCCGTGGTTGGCGAAGAACAGCCACTTGGCCAAGGCATGGCGGAATTCGCCGCGATTGAGCTGAAGCTGGATCGCCCGGCGAAGCGGTTCCTCATTGATATAGCGGAGGATGTGGACGGACTTGCCGAGGCGCCCCAAGGCGATCAGCGCCTTGGCGACGCGATCGGCCGGGCTGGCATTGGTGATCCGCTGCAGGACGACATGCGCCGGCGTCAGCCGATCTTTGAGCGAGACGGCGATGCGGACGAGCTGGTCCCATTGCTCGACGATGACACCGATGTCGATGACATTGCGGAGCAGCGGGTCGAGTGGCCCGTAATCGGCGGTACGATCGACCCGGTACAGCACTTGGTCGGGAAGGTCCTTGAGCCGTGGCATGAAGTCGATGCCGAGCAGGACGCACAGTCCCCACAACGCTTCGGTGAAGCCGCCAGTATCGGTCGTGTGCTCGCGGATCTTCAGAATGGTGTCGTTCTCGAGGATGCCGTCGAGGACGTAGTTGGCCTCGCGCACGGCACAGGAGATCGCACGGGTACCATAGACACCGCCCTGATCGGCGGTGTGGGTGTAGAGCGAGAGCGCCCGCGCGTAATAGCCGAAGTAGCGGGGATAGAAAGCGCCGAGGAGACTGTCGCGCTCGACCGCGAAGCGCTGCCCGTCGGAAGAGGAGCGACCGCCGTCGCCCCAGACCCGGCTCGACAGCAGACTGTGATGATAATCGATCAGGATCGTGTTGGCGGCCTTGAGCGTCGCCTCACGCACGAACCATCGATTGATATCCTGGAGCTGCTCGGCGGAGATGTCGTCGACGCTCTGGCTCATGGTGGCGAGGCCAAGATTGGTGCCGTGGGCGATCACGATGGCGAGCAGCGGACGATAGATGTCACCGTCACGCGGCTGGTACCCGCCGAGCGGCTGAAAGGCGGGGATGAAGCGACACCATTCGTCGACATCCTGCAGCAGATCCTCGATCCGGACACGCGGCATGCATGCTTTGATTGTCGCCCGCAGATGCCGCACCGACCGCGGGATCGGCAGCGCGTTGGGGCGCTTCAGCTTCAGCTTTCCATCCTGGACCGCCGCGAAAGGGTTGGCGGGCAGGCCGCGAGCCGCAGCGCGGGCGGCCTGGTCGAGTGCGACAACGAGCGCATCGAGAAAGGTGTGCGGCCCGGCTGGGAGACCGACCCGGCCGTACGCCTCAGCCCGGGTGGCCTGCCAGCGGCGCTCGTCATAGACGAGGTTCCAGAACGAGACGTGCTCGCGGCTTTCGGCCAGGAACAGATTGCCGGCCCGGAGCGCATCCCGGATCGCAAAGGCCAAGGCGATCTCCCAGATACGGCGGTCGACCTTGCCGTTCTCGACCAGGAAACGACGCCAGGCGGCGGGAACGAAGCCGTGCGGATCGTTGGGTTCGAGCTTCGCCCGAGCGCCCACGTCGAGATCACGGAGAATCCCGATCGCCGTCATCAGCGCCTCGCTGCCGACAGCAGCCTGGAACGGCAGGGCCACGAAAGCCGGCAGGTATTGGCGCAATGTTCCGTACCGGGCCAGCATGGCATCGAGATGACCGCACTCCTCTAGGCGGCTCAAGGCCCGACAAGCGGCGGCGGCCTCGACAAGAGCTGGTGCGTCAATCTCCTCGCGAAAGACTTGGACCGTCTGGTCGCCGGCAGCGGCGGCGAGCGCATCGACGGCGCCGAGAATGCGATCCATTCCGGACCGGGCACTCCGGCGCAGCACGCGCTCCCGCTCCTTGACCGTGTTCTCGGCGCGACGGCTCATGTCAGTCAGGAACTGATCGCTCATCTCCACGATCTGGTCGAGGAGGGTCTTGCGCCCCTCGACCAGATAGCAGGCAACCAATGCATCCCGCTTCGGCTTGGCGAAGCGGCGGAGATCGCGGGCATCGTAGCGGCGACCGAGCTGGCCGATCTGGCGGATGATCCTCGGATCGATCCCGTCGAGATCGGCACCTCCAGCCAGTAGATCCTCAATCAGCTGAAGCCGCGCGATGTTGCCCTTGATCACCGCCGCATTGGCGGATTTTGGGTAGTCCTTGAGGCGGAACAGGCTGGAGCGCGCATCGCCCTCAGGAACCTCGATCAGGAGATCGATCGCGGCCCGCAGGCCCTCCGGCAATCGGGCCGCGATCGTATCAAACAGACCGGCCGTGGCGCGGGCGACCTCTGAGGCGACGATCCGCTCAAGCGTGCCTGGTGCCGGCAGGACAACGCACCAGCTCCTCAGCCGCTCCTCCACCCGAGCCAGCAACTCGGCCATGCTGCGCCCGTCGAGGACTCCCTCGCGCAGCCAGTCTCTGAGGCGGGTCTCGGCGCTCTCGTCGAAATTCCCGAGCCCCAAATAGTCGCGGATGCGTTTTGCCTGCTCCCGCTCCGTTGGCCCACGCCCCGCCCGATCGAGAAACAGGACTGCAGGGACGCCAATCTGGCGGGACAGGTGGTTGACGATGCGCAGGGAGGCCTGCCGATAATCGTTCAGAAACCGGCCATAGGTCCGCAGCATGCACAGCTGCAAGGCGAAGCGGCGGCGGTGATCGGCGCCACGACAGCGATTGATCTCGGCGAGGTCCGCCGCCGTCAGGTCCCAGTCGCGGGCGAGCTCGTCCTCGCTGGGGTCGTTCGGCGGAACGACCCGGCGCCGCGGTCGCGGTATCCGCAGAAGATCGTCATCGGTCGACATTCAGCGGAGAGCGCTCCACGTCGGCGGCGAGATGATCCGCCGAAGGTCGCGTATAGAGCGCTGTGGTGTCGAGCGAATCGTGACCGAGCAGGCTCGCCAGCTCGACCAGCTTGCCCGGGTTGGCGCGCAGAAAGCTCAGCGCAAAAGTGTGGCGCAGCGTGTGCGCCGATACCGGGACACGCTCGATGTGAGCGCGGGCCGCGAGCCGCCCGATGATCGCCTGGATCGAACGAATCGGCAGCGGCGTATCTCGTCCGCTCAGAAACAGGGATGCCTCGGGGCCGACATTCGGCCGCTGGTCGAGGTACTGGCGCAAGGCGCGCCGCGCCGTAGCGTTGAGCGGGACCTCCCGCTCCTTGTGCCCCTTGCCATCACGAACACGCAGGTTGCCGGTGCGCTCGCGCAGCTCGATGTCGGCAAGGCGCAAGGCGCTGACCTCGCCGACGCGCAGGCCGGTCTGCACGAGCAGCTGCACCAGGGCGTAGTCGCGACGGGCATGGCCGTGGCTGGACATGCCGGCGGCCCGCAGCAGGCCGTGAACCTCGGTACCGCTCAGACCGACCGGCCGGCGATTGCGCTCGACGCGGACCGGCTTGACCGTATCGGCAATGTCGTCCTTCAGTCCATCCTCAGCCCGGGCCCAGCGACACAGCCGGCGAAGCGCCTCAAGACGCCGGTTCACCGTCGCCGGCCGCAGGCGGCACTGGCCGATCAGGTGCTGCCGATAGGCGATGAGTTCGCCTTCGCTCAAGATCGGCAACTCGTTCTCGCGCGCCTGCCAGTGGAGAAACAAACGGATGTCCTTGAGATAGCCCTCGACCGTGGCCGGCGCGAGATCGGCACGCTCCAGCTCGCTTCGGAACCTGTCCAGCCAGGGGTGGTCCGCTGTTGTCGCCGCCATCTGTATTTCCCGCAATATGACCCCCCGCGATCGGAGCCCGTTTATTGCGGGAAATGTGGACGCCACGCCGGCGGTAAACCAGGAAATTCCACTTGCCCGCGATGATTTCCCGCAATCTCTGCAAGGATCTCGGGCAACTTGGCGGGGGACTGCTCGATTAGCGAGAAAATCGGCTTCGCAAGCCTCTCCCTACCGTACATTTTCGCATGGTTGCCCCTTCCACCCCTATGCGGAGTTTGGCATTTCCATCAGCAAACAGACGCTGAGCCGGATGTTGCGCGGCCTGGGCTATCGCAAGCTCTCCGCGCGTCCGCGCCATCACGCTCAGGACCCCGCCGCTCTTGAGGCGTTTAAAAAAACTTCGCCGCGGGTCTGGCGGAGATCGCGCAACATGAGGCTGCAGGCCAGCCGATAGAGCTGTGGTTCCAAGACGAGGCCCGCATCGGACAGAAGAACAAGATCACCCGGCGCTGGGCCAAGCGTGGCACCCGGCCGGTGGCGCCGCGCGATCAGCGCACCGCCTCAGCCTACATTTTCGGCGCCATCTGCCCGCAAGAGGGCAAGGGCGCAGCCCTGGTCCTGCCACGCTGCAACAGCGCGGCGATGAACCTGCATCTGGCCGAGATCGCCCAAGCGGCAGCGCCGGGAGCGCACGCCGTGCTGCTGCTCGATCAGGCGGGATGGCACCTGTCGGACAAGCTCGTCGTGCCACCCAACCTCACCCTCTTGCCATTGCCGCCCAAATGCCCGGAGTTGAACCCGGTCGAGAACCTCTGGCAGTTCTTGCGCGACAACTGGCTCTCCAACCGGGTCTTCCCCTCCTATCGCGCCATCCTCGATCACTGCTGCCATGCCTGGAACAAGCTCGTCGACCAGCCCTGGAGGATCATGTCGCTCGGCCTCCGTGATTGGGCTTATGGATGCTAATCAACGGGATTTGGTATTAGTTCTCTATAAGATGTCAGGCTCGGCAGATTTGAAAGCTCGGTTTGATCCCGGCGAGAACGCCCCGATCGCATGGACACAAAAGGGCTGTGAGAAAACGCCCTTCTATCGCATTGAAAAACAATAAGTGCTAATTGCCCGTACAAATAGGCACAAAGGGAACGTTCTATGGCCAAGCGGGTTGCGATCTACGCGCGGGTGTCGACCGACGACAAAGGGCAGAATCCCGACAACCAGCTGCGGCAGCTGCGCGAATGGTGTCGACACGCGGATCATCTGATTGTGCGCGAGTACGTCGAGCATGAGAATGGCGGAAAGGGCGTCGAGTATCGCAAGCAGCTCGGCGCGATGTTCGCCGGCGCCGCGCGACACGAGTTCGACCTCTTGCTCGTATGGTCGCTCGACCGCTTTAGCCGCGAGGGGATGGCGGCAACGATCGCCCACCTGCAAAGGCTGGCCTCGCATGGTGTCGCCTTTCACAGCTTCACCGAAGAGCACCTGTCGACCGACAACGAACTCGTTCGCAACATCTTGTTGGCGACACTGGCCTCGCTCGCCAAGCTCGAGCGCGAAAAGATCAGCCAGCGAACGAGGGCAGGCCTCGAACGGGCGCGGGCAATGGGCAAGCGCCTTGGCCGTCCGAAATTCAGCGATGGCGACCGCGAGAAGCTGCGTGCGGCGCTCGACACGGGCGATAGCTGGCACGCCGTGAGCCGGGCGACAAAAATCCCCTACAGCACCGTTAAGAAGCACGCTCATCAGGTGGGGTACGAGCCGCGGTGCGCCAACGCGACAGAAAATAGCAATGGTTAATAGTTAACCCCTCGGCCATTTCGTCTCCGCCTCGAGCCATTTTATAAACGAGGGTGCTGGCGACTTCTAGGCCTGGCTCCGATTTTGGCATCCTGGGTCCCATCCAACCGCGCAGGGGCCCCAATGGGGTGCTCAATTCAACCCGGACACCACTGACGGATGTTCGTAGGTTCCA
>DASXMC010000284.1:0-2614 GCA_036495885.1 Allostellaceae bacterium
CGCGCGACGGTGGCTACGCCCATTACGGGGCCGCGAAGGCCGCCATCTCACATTACACCCGGTATCTCGCTCAAGACCTTGGGCCGTTCGGGATCACCGCGAACTGCATCGCCCCCGGCGTGATCGCGACCGGGCGGATCATGGCGACCGTGTCCCCGGCAGCACCCAGGGCAATCAGGATCGTACCAAGTTGGTCGCCTTAAGACGGCTTGGGACGGTCGAAGATTGCGCCAAGGTGGTCGAGTTCCTGGCGACCGATCTCTCCGACTACGTGACCGGCGCGGTTGTCCCGATCGATGGCGGGTTGGTTCGCGGCTGAGCCGTCCGGGATGCGCAGTCGAGACGAGAATAGCCAAATGTTCGCTTGTTAGACCCGTTCAACTCTCGAATTCGTCCAGTGCGTATAAGCCTATGAAAAAGCTGGCTGGGGGACTAGGATTCGAACCTAGACTGGCGGAGTCAGAGTCCGCTGTCCTACCGTTAGACGATCCCCCAAGCGTTGGGTGATGCCGCGCTACAGCAAATAGCACATTGTTGCCGCACTTGGTAGGGGCCGTCGCGGTGTGGCGGCCGTGGGCGACGACGGTCATCGGCAGTCGAAAGCAGTGATGACGGGCCCCGACCGTAATTCGCCCACCCATGATCCGAAGTTGCCGATAATCCTAAGGTTGCGCCATTTCACGGCTTTGAAGGATTTTGAATCCGGTCCGGACTGCGCTACGATGTTGCAGCGTCTGCGATATGACAGGTTTACCGGCCGTGGAGAAGCCGCTCGACAGCGGAATAGCAGTTCACAGCAGCAATGCCGCTGCTGCGGCGGCAAGATTGGCCCGCCTTCCGTTCAAACATGTGGAAGCGGCGGCGCGGAGCCCAAACGGCCGGGCGCAAAGGGATTTGAGTCCACGCTTTGGTGCGCCGGTGGCGGCACTTGACCTCGGCACAAACAATTGTCGGCTGCTGGTGGCGCGGCCCGCGGGGATCGGGATTCGCGTCATCGACGCCTTTTCCCGCATCGTCCGGCTCGGCGAGGGGTTGACCGCGACCGGCGCACTCTCCGAGGAGGCGATCGAGCGCACGCTCGACGCGCTTAAAATCTGCGCCGGCAAGATCGCCCTTCGGCGGATTGACGGGGGACGCTACGTCGCCACCGAAGCCTGCCGCCGAGCCACCAATTGCCGCGAGTTCCTGGGGCGGGTGCGCACCGAAATCGGGCTCGAGATCGAGATAATCTCGACCGCGGAGGAGGCGCGGCTGGTCGTTTCCGGGTGCGCCCCACTGCTCAACCCGCGCATTCCCTACGCTCTCGTCTTCGACATCGGCGGCGGGTCGACCGAAATCGTGCTGGTGCGGCTCGAAGGCGGCAGCGATCGCCGTGGCCGCCGCCGGCCGCATATTTTGGGGTCGATGTCGCTGCCGTTGGGTGTCGTGACCCTGACCGACCGGTTTGGCGGCGACGTTTCTGCGGCAACATATCGCCTGATGGTCGAGGAGGCCGCCGAAGCGCTCGAACGGTTCGAGCGCGGTTATCGGATCCGGCGCCATATTCGCACCGGCCGCATGCAGATGCTCGGCAGTTCGGGGACGGTGACGACGTTGGCCGGCATTCATCTCGCCTTGCCACGCTATATCCGGGCGCTGGTCGACGGCAGCAGCCTGACATTCGATCAGATCGCGGCGGTATCCTCGCACCTCGCCGGTCTCGATCTTGCCGGCCGGGCTGCGAGCCCTTGCGTCGGCCGCGAGCGCGCCGATCTCGTGCTGAGCGGCTGCGCCATCCTCGATGCGATCTGCGAGACTTGGCCGGTTGGCCGGTTGCGCGTCGCCGATCGCGGGGTGCGCGAGGGCATCCTGTTTGATCTGATCCACGGCTGAGCTTTGGCGACACGCACGCGCGGTTCCGGCGATCGGCCGCTCGCGGTTCGAGTGCGCAGCGCCGGGCGGCGCACGCCGTCCTCGGCCCAATGGCTCCAGCGCCAGCTCAATGATCCTTATGTTGCCGCGGCCCGCCGCCAAGGTTACCGCTCGCGTGCCGCCTTCAAGCTGATCGAGCTCGATGATCGCTTTCATGTGCTCAAACGCGGCGGCCGTATTCTCGACCTCGGCTGCGCCCCCGGTGGCTGGACCCAGGTCGCGGTCGACCGGGCCGGCCGGCGCGGCCGGGTAATCGGCGTTGATCTGGCCGAAACCGCACCGATTGCGGGTGCTGCGTTGTTGCGCGCCGATTTGACCGATTCGGCGGTACTCGATGCGATCAAAACGGCGCTCGGCGGGGACGCCGACACCGTGCTGAGCGATATGGCGCCGGCGACGACCGGCCATGCCGCGACCGACCATTTGCGCATCGTCACCCTGGCCGAGGCGGCGTTTGCCGTCGCCGAGGCGGTGCTTGTTCCCGGCGGCGTGTTTGTCGCCAAAGTCTTCCAGGGCGGTGCGGAGGGCGAATTACTGGCTCGGCTGAAGCGCTCTTTTGCCGAGTTGCGGCATGCCAAACCGCCGGCGAGCCGCGCCCAGTCGGCAGAGACTTATGTCGTCGCCAAAGGGTTTCGCGCAAAAGGGCGTCCGAAAGCGGCTCATAAGGGCGGATAATTCAGGGGCGGATAATTTAAAGAGTGGT
>DASXMC010000285.1:0-4454 GCA_036495885.1 Allostellaceae bacterium
TCCACCGTAAGTTCCAAGTTGGTGTCGAGCAGAAATGTCGCATTAATCATCCCGTTCTCCTTTCATGGCGACAATTGAGTTAAACCTTCAATTCTCTCTCCCAAACTCCCTGTGGCGGACAAGGGCTGCGTTAACCGCAGAGCGTCAGCCGGCAGTGCTCACAGCGTTGAAGGCGTCGCGGTGCAAAGTCACGAACTGCTGCACGGTCATCGGGGGCTCGCCGGTGATTTCGGTGATGATCTTGCCTTCACCCGAGAAGATGCCGTTCTGATAGTCGACGGCGATGGCGCAGAAATGCTGGATCATAAACTCCGGCAGGCCCGCCTTCTGCAGACGCTCCCGATACTGGGGGATGGTCAGCGGCCGATAGCTGATCGTTCGGCCGAGCACTTCGCTGACGGCCGCGGCGATCCCGGCCTGATCCAGCTCAATCGCGCCATGAAGAGAGTAGGTCTTCCCCAAATGGGCGGCCGGCTGCGCCAGGATGGCTGCGATGAGCCGAGCCTGGTCCTCCGCCGCGATCGGTGCATGGCGGCCTTCGCCATAGGGCAGATCGATGATGGCATCTTCGACAATGGTCGCGCGCGAGCCGGGCATGAGCAGCCACTCCGCAAAGAATGTCGGTCGGAGGTGCACGACCGGAACCTCCGACCAGTCGAGGACGCGCTCGGCGATCCAGTGATCGCGCGCCGCGTGGCTCTTGGAATCCTCCCGGGCGGAGATCTGAGACATGTTGACAACGGCCTCTAGACCGGCCCGCTTGGCCGCGTCCGCGAAGTAAGCCGTAGCTTGGATGAGCCCGGGGCGAATCGGATAACAGAAATAGGCGGCGCTGGCGCCAACCGTCACTCGGATGGCGTCGTCATGCTCCAGGAGGTCACCAGCCACGACCTCCGCGCCCGCGCCCCGTAGCGCCTCGGAACGCTCGTCCTCCTTGTGGACCAGCGCGCGGACGGCGTGCCCTCTCTCCAGAAGACGTTGGACCGTGTAGCGCCCAGTTTTGCCGGTCGCTCCGGTTACTAAAAGCTTCTCTGCGGTCATCGTTCTTCTCCTGAGTGGAGCGCTTGGGCCAGGACGCGTTCGAGACTGGCATCCAGTTCGCGTGCCACTGCCGTGACGCGCTCGTCCCCGAATTGGCCGAACAATGAGGAGGGCCGGTCGTATTCGAAGACCGCATGCCCAGCCTCGTTCTCGTACAGCACGACGCGCAGCGGCGCATAGAGGGAGGCCGGCAGATGGTGCTGGGTCATCCTGGTGGCGGTGAGCGGATTGCCGAGCTCGTACTGCACGGCCTTGCGCGCGAGGCCGGCGGTGCGCAGCAATCCGCCATGATCTCTGATGCTGAAGATCGCAAGCTCCGGACCGCGCTGCAGCGCCCCCTTCGCCCGCCCGATGTCGCCGTGCCGCAATGCCTCTCGGATTGCGGGATCGAGCTGCGGCACCAGGTCTTCGAGCGCCGCCTTGACCTCCGTAAACGGCTTCGCAGCCTCGATCCGAATGTGTTCGACCTGTATTTGCAGCCGGACAGTTGATGGTTCAGGATTGCTCGATTTTTCTGCCATTGGCGATGATACCATGGAGGGAAATGCAGAATTGATGGTGTGATCGGTTGCGTATCTAGTCCTTAACCGCCGGTGTGGGTGGGACCGGCAGGATGATCTCGGAAGCAACCTTCCAGTCCTTTTCTACCCTGATCCAGTTGATGATCATCAGAAACGGCTTGGGGGTGCCATCTTGTCCTGCATAGGACACCGTAATGGTCGTCGGCGCATAGGATTCACCCAGTTCATGGGTCAGTCCGACGACCCTCAGCTTGGAAAAGTCGGGAGCGAGCACGACAGGTCCCGACCCGGCTATATCGTGCAGCTTCTGATCTATGGCGTCATTACCCCAAAATCCTGCCCAGTTGCCTTCGGACGGAATGGCGCTCTTCGCGACCAGAAGAGCCGAGGGAGATTGCCAGAACATTCGGTGCAAGGCCTTGAGATCGTGCCTATTCGCCAATTCCATGAGCTGGCTGAACTGCGCCCTGATCGTGTTAATCGTCTGCGCATCCAGCGGCTCTTGATAACCGGCTGGCGCAGCGGCCACGGAGCCTCCGGAAAAAGCCGTCAAAGCGAAGGCGGCCGCGAGAAACATCTTTTGCATGATCATTATCCTTGCGCATGGTCCATTGCAGTTGCCGATCCAGTCCACTGGGATAGTCAAGCTGCGCAGACAGCGATGGCAAACGTCGATCACGCGTCGTCCGCGGCGCGGGCGTTGCGGATCGCGGCCCAGATCTTCTGCGGGGTCAGTGGCATGTCGAGATGCGCGATGCCAAAGGGCGCCAGTGCATCGAGTACGGCGTGCACAATTGTCGGCGGTGCGCCGATCGAGCCGCTTTCACCGATACCCTTCACCCCCAACGGGTTCGTTGGGGATGGCGTCTCCTGGAATTGCGAGCGGATGTTCGGGAGCGAGTCTGCGTGCGGAATGGCGTAATCGAGCAGCGAACCGGTCAGCAACTGACCGCTCTCGCCATCGTAGCAAACCTCTTCGTAAAGCGCCTGGCCGATGCCCTGGACCACGCCGCCATGGATCTGTCCGGTGGCGAGCAACGGATTGATGATCGTCCCGGCGTCATCGACGGCGACATAATCGAGGATCTCGACCGTGCCGGTGTCGGGATCGACCTCGACGTAAGCCATGTGCACGCCGGAGGGTGCGCCCATGCCGGTCGGGTCATAGAACAGGGTCTCATCCAGACCCGGCTCGACACCCTTCGGCAGAACGTGGCCGACATAGGCCATGCGCGCGACCTTGGCGAAAGGCATTGGCGCCATTCCGGTGCCCGGAATGGAGAAATGGCCCCTCTCGTAGGCGATGTCCTCGGCTGCCACCTCCATCATCTCGGCGGCGATCTTCTTCGCCTTTTCGACGATGCGCCCGGCACAGACATGGACGGCGGATCCGCCAACCGGCATCGAGCGCGAATTGAATGTCCCATGTCCGGCCTGGACCTGCTTCGTGTCGCCTTGCACGACGTCGATGTTCTCGACCGGCATCTGCAGCACATCGGCGGCGATCTGCGCCAGTACCGTCGCGTGCCCGTGACCCTGGCTCATCGAGCCCGAATACAATGTCGCGCGGCCGCTTGAATCGATGGCGACGCGCGCGCTCTCCCAACCGCCGCGGTCGAAGCCTGACGCGGCGAGCCGGCGCGACGGCGCCATGCCGCACATCTCGGTGTAGGCGGCGACGCCGATGCCGCGATAGCGCCCGGCCGCGCGCAGACGCTGCTGCTCCTCGCGCCGGCCGGCGTAGTCGAATGCGGCGGTGGCCTTGTCGAGGCAGCCCTGGTAATCCCCGCTGTCGTAGATCACCGAGCGGCTGCCGTAGGGGTGATACGGGAACTCGGACCGCGGCACGAAATTCCGGCGCCGCACCTCGACCGGATCGAGACCAAGGTGGCGGGCGACCCCCTCGATGGTCCGTTCCGCGATGTAGGCGCCTTCCGGCCGGCCATAGCCGCGATAGGCGTCGACCGGCACGGTATTGGTCAGCACCACCTTCGCGACCGCCTCGTAATTCTCGATCTTGTAGGTGCCGGTCCCGTAGCTGACGGACATAGTAGGGCCGCCCGACGCCATATTGGATAAGTAGGCGCCGACATTGCCCAGCGTCTCGACCTTCATGCCGAGAATGCGGCCGTCATTGCGAAAGGCCACTTCAATCGATTCAGTATGCGCCCGGCCGTGGCTCGTCGCCTGGTGGCTCTCCGAGCGAGATTCCCACCACTTGACCGGGGATTTCAGCTCGCGGGCCAGCCAGGCGCAGAGCAGCTCCTCGGGGTAGAGGTGCATCTTCGCGCCAAAACCGCCGCCGATATCCGGCGCCACAATGCGCAATCGATGCTCCGGAATGCCGACGGTTTCGGCGATCCAACGGCGGTGCATGTGCGGTACCTGGCTTGGCAGATAGATCGTCAGACCATCATCGACGCCGGGTTCGGCCAGAATGGCGCGGGTCTCGAGGCAGGTCGGAATGAGACGGTTATTGACGAGGCGTAAGCGCAGCACCTGGTCCGCTTGGCGAACCGCTGCGCCGTAATCGGCGCCGCCAGCCTTGAAATAGGTTGTAATATTGTTCGGAATGTTTTCGTGAAGTTGCGGGGCGCCGTCGGCAATGGCTGCCTTCTCGTCCACCACAGCAGGCAGCGCTTCATAGGCGACGTCGATGAGTTCCAGTGCGTCGTAAGCCGCCTCACGGGTTTCGGCGACCACCAGCGCGACGCACTCGCCGACGAAACGAACCTTATCTGTGGCCAGCACCGGACGGTCCGGCACCACAGTACCGGGGATTACCCAATTGGGCTTGATGTTGCCAATGGTGCCGATGAGGTCGGCGCCGGCAAGAGCTAAGCGCACGCCGGCGACGGCCCGTGCTGCAGAAAGGTTTACGCCAGTGATGCG
>DASXMC010000286.1:0-6282 GCA_036495885.1 Allostellaceae bacterium
AGCGCACCGTCGCCGAGATTATGGAGCCGTGTTCGCAGGATAACATCATAGCGCCCGCGGCCGACACATTGGAGGCGATGACAAAAATGCAGCGCACTGGGCGAAGCCCCCTCCTGGTTGTGGATCGCGGGCAGCTCGTTGGCATCCTGTCACTGCGTGACCTGCTCGAGTACCTCACGCTCAAACTCCGGTTCGAGGGCAGGAACAGGCGAGAGGCCGCCGCCCAGCCGCAGGAAGGCTATGGCACTTGAGAGGGCGACGTCGATGGTGCGATGGCTTGTCGCGATTGGTCTGGTGCTGGTTCTCGTGGGGCTATTGTGGCCGTTACTGAGCAAACTCGGGTTTGGTCGGCTGCCTGGCGATATTGTGATCGAGCGCGGCAATGTCCGCTTCTATTTCCCAATCGTGACTTGCCTGATCGTTAGTGTGGTGCTGTCGTTCTTCCTATGGCTGCTGAACCGTTAAAGCGATCGGCTCACCGATCGACCATCTCGGCCTCTGGGCGCCTGGAACGAAGCGGCTCCCGGGGTGGCTCGAATGCGGGTTCCGACCGGGAAGGCCGTGTACGCTGAAAGAACACACGGCCGCCGCCATCGTACAAATCAGTGCCACCGCCATCAATCGGCCCATACTGGATGTTCCGGGATCATTGGACAACCATAAGCTGCCAAACCCCGAGGCCGTGGTCATCGCGCTAGCCATTACAGCGCGGGTCAAGGTTGATTCTACCAGCGCCGTCTGGCCGCTGCGCCAAGCCATAATGTGGTAAATCTCGAACGCTACGCCGGCACCGAGCAACACCGGCAGCGCAATGATGTTGATGGGATATTGTATGCCGAGACCGAATCTTCTGAATGCATTTGAGCACTAGGCTGACGACCCCGGCTACGCGCCTCGCGGCGTTGTCCGCGGCAAAGCTTCGACGTCGCATCTCATTGTGCTAACTGTGTGATTGCATCGCCGCGCTTACGAAGCGCGGCGGCGTCTCCCCTCTCGTCTGGCACCCGCCAATTTCGGCTTGCGCGCTTCGGCACTCTCGGCTTCGAGGCTTCGTCGGAGGGCGTCCATCAGGTTGATAACCTTCCCCGGTTCAGCAGCCTTCGGAAAGGCTGTTCCCTCGCCCTTTAACTTCTGCTCAACGAGATTGCGGAGGGCTTTCTGGTACCGGTCATCAGCGAGCTCCTTGGGATCGAAGCGGCCCGACTTCTGCTCGATGATACGGAGTGCGAGATCCACCATTTCCTCATCGGGCTTGCTCTCGCTGATTTCCGCGAAATACGGCGTACCGGCGCGAACCTCGTCTGCCGGGCGCAAGGTTATCATCACCATCCCTTTACCATGCGGGCGGAGCATGAGCGGGTGATCGCGATTGGTCAGGACAACGCGCCCGATGCCAGCCTTACCCGAACGATCCATCGCCTCGCGCAATACCCTGAACGTCTCGTCGCCGATGGTGCCATCTGGAGCGACATAGTAGGGCGTATCGAGATAGACAACGTCCACCTCGCTCAGATCGACAAACCTCACAAGGTCGACCGTCCTGGATAATTCTATGTCGATCGCCTCCAACTCATTTTCTGTCAAAATGACATATCGGCCCTTAGAGAACTCGTAGCCGCGCACCAGTTCGCTGCGCTCCAGTTCTTCGCCAGTCTTGGCATCGTGGGGGCGCATGTTAATCCGACTGTGGGTCCTCGGGTTCAGCAGATGGAGCGACATGCGTTTCGACCGGATTGTCGCCGGATAAAGGCGGATCGGGAATGAGACTAGCGAGAAACGGAGATAACCGGTCCAGGTGGGGCGCGGCGCCATCGACAGAGATCCGCAAAGAGTAGACGATTAGTATACGTTTTCGACGATTTTCCTGTTCCCACGGCGTGACGGGAAACACTCGACTAAAATGGATCTCGATGAAGGCGACGGAACTCGGAGGCCGAGCGATAAGGGCAATAAGCGACTTCACTGCGAGATCCTGTTGCCGAAGGTGCTCGGGGGCTCCCATCCGATCTGTCACGACAGTGAGACCATAAGGCGATTTTTCACGATGTACGATCGACGAAGATCACCGACGACGGTGCTATTCGAGTTAGACGGCACGTTCAGCGCCACCCGATTGCAGCTGAAATATTGCCTCTCACAAATTCCAAACTCATGGTGCCGAAGGCAAGGCCACGTTACTGACTGACGGAGCCCGGATCTTGGGCCGCGAATCAAGCAGCGCTGAGGGCCGGGTGACCCGTAAATTCCACAAAAACTTGACCGCCGTCAAAGCGGTCACCTAGCCAGAAGCTTATTGTCCTGGTTCCTTCGCGAGCCTCATAGCGCCCGCCACAGAATGGAGACCAGAGCATGGCCGACACCAGCACTCACCACGTATCGCCAGCCAATTTCGCTCACTATCTGCACGGTATCGATTTCCCGGCGAGCAAGCGCGACTTGAGGGCTGAGGCGCAGAAAAACCACGCGCCACCGGAGGTGTTGAAGCTAATCGACGAATTGCCGACCGAGCAATACCACACGATGCCCGAAGTCATGAAAGCTCTCGGTCAGGTCGAGAAATCTTGAATTTAAGGGGACGACCTCGACCGCGGCAACGTGATGCTGCTCCCCGCAAACCAAGGAGGGAATGACATGTTGATGAAGACCGTGACGAGCTTCGCCTTTGCGGCGGCTTGCATGACAACGATCGCCACTCTTCCGGCCGCGCCAGCCGAGGCGGCGACCCATCACAGGCACAGCGCCGACGTCGCGTCCAGCTGGTCGCCGGTGCAGAACATCAAAGAGAGCGAGCGCTACGACCGCCTGGTTGCAACCGATCCGGCGTTCCGCCGCTTCCGCGAGCGCATCGAATGCGGCCCGATCACCGATCCGGTGCTGCACCAGCAGTGCCTCGAGAGCTTCCAGCAGGAAATTCAGGCGTGGTACGACGGCCAATTACCGGCTATGTACAGAACGGCGTTAAATGAGTTGTCGAACGGCTCGGTTGCCTATGGCTCGTCGATGGCGCCGGGGAATTATAACGCCAGTTCCGGTCGATAATCGGCAAACAGTGGAGAGGCCGCCCGATAGGGCGGTCTTCGTCAGTCGCCGAGCATGTTAAAGGTCGATCGCGGCCGCCCTCAGAGTTCGCACCGCGCGTCGTGGTCGACCCGAACGCTGTATGGAAACGACAACGCCGGCCTCGGCATCATATCAAGGCTGACGGGAGCAAATATTTATTTCCTGCGTTGTGTAATTCAGTGGCGTATGCGGTTTCTCAATAAAAATCACAGTTGGATGGGATGTTCTGGGATAGCTGATGTTGGAGAGAGGTAACACTACCTGAAAGGAACATGAGATGCGCATCCCTGCTTTTCCGCTTATCGCGGCGTCCGTCTTGCTGGCAGCACCGGCTTTCGCGCAGAGTTCGAACATGACTACTTCGCCCGCCGGCGCCTCGAACCTGCCACCCGATACCCGGGTGACGCTGGACACGCAGCAGAAGCTCAAGCAGTCACTCAGCCAGACTGGGTTCGAGGACGTAGTCGTGACCCCGTCCTCCTATCTCATACACGCGAAGGCACCGGACGGGTCGCATATCGTAATGCTGGTGAGCCCGGACCAACTGCATGCGATCATTGAGCCGCCCACGGGAAGCTCCTCGGCACCGGGCGGCTCTCCCGGCTCGCAAGGCGGCACCAACCACTGATCTTTCCTTCTTCCGACTTCAGGTCCTCTCCCCCGCTCGCGGGGGAGAGTTCGCTCAAAGCCATTTCACGGCGAAGGGTCTTTGGGCCGGCGTAATTGGCGCGCCGATCGGCTTCGACCGTCGGGGTCGTTCTGGGCCGGCAATCTTTATTGCCCACAGACTACGGCAAGCCCTATTTGGGAAGCCATTGACGAAAATCTCATTCCGGATCACCGGCGGGTTCCATTGTCACGCTGTAGTTGCCGCCGATCCAATTGTCAGATTTCTGCCAGCGCCAAGTGAAATCGACACGAGCCCCGGGTGATAGTCGCGAGGAGTTGAGTGCGGCGACGTGAAAACCGAGCCCGGTATCGCAGGTCGGTGCGTCGGCGATGTCATGCCAGCCATCATATCCCCAATGCACCACCGCCGGCATCGGTAACGCCACCGCAAGCCACGCTCCTGCTGGAAGGCTTGCGATCGGCGCGTGCGGCCACCAGAATGCATGACGAGCAAAAGGCCGGTGCCCACGATAGCGCTGCCACACTGCGCGCGGCCGGTCGATCGGGTGCCCCTGATGCCGCGAGATTAGCAGCTTGATAAATTCGGCGTGGGCCCAAACCAGCGGCATGGCCGATCCGGTGGGCCGCCCCGGTGCGAGCCGCCGGCTAGGGATCGGGTCGGCGTCCCATACCTGCTCCGGCAGCATGCCGCCGGGGCTTGTCATTCTGCACATGGCTTCGAGATAGGGCAGCGGGTCGCGCCCGGCGGCCAGCTCGTAGTGGCCGCGTTCGCCGGTCAGCAATGGCCAGCCGCGTCCGCGCCCGGTGCCGTCATAGGGACTGCCGTCATCATGCTCGCCATAGCCGTCGCAATTATATCGATGCCACACCGGTCCCGAGGGTGTGTCCGTCTTCAACAGCGCATCGGCGACCCGGATCGAATCAACGATTAAGGGATCGTCGGGTCGGCGCAGACCAAAGCGCACGAGTTGCAGAAATTCGGTGCCGACCAATTCGTCGGCGCGCACCTGTTCATTGCCGGGGCGGTTGTGGATCGGGACCACCGCTTGCCAGATATCGCGCTGCTCCAAAACGCGCCCCGGCATGACTAGCACATAGTGGCTCCCGACGCCCAGTCGGCGGGCGAGAGGCGTGTCTTTGACCGATGTCCAGCGCTCGATATTGCTGTTCCAGAAATCGGCGAGCTCGATCGCCCAGTCGGCGGCCGGGGACGGCAGCAACCCGGCGCCGGCGACAAGGGCGGCGATCGACACCGCGAGCGTAAAAGGGTTAAGCCCCGTGCTTTCTTCCCAGCGGTCCTGCTCGGTCGCCGGCCCGGTGCGAGCAATAAAGCCGAGCGCGCGGCGCACCATGTCCTCGACCTCGATCCCGGCGAGCGCCTCGCGCTCGTCAAGAGCGGCAGCGAGCAATACCGGAAACGCGGTTTCGTCGAGCTGGACGCCTTGCCAATAGGGGGTGCCACCGAGCCACTGGTTCTGGTGCCAATGCCCGTCGCGCAATTGCGTCGCCATCAGATAGCGCAATGTGTCGCGCGCCTCCTGGTCGGCGCCGAGCGCCAACAGCGCGCCGGCGGTTTCGACCAGATCGCGCGGCCAAACCAAATGATAGCCGCCGCGTTCGTTGCCGCTGTCGCCCCAGGGAATGCTGAGGCTCGCTACCATTGCGCCGGGGAACGTCTTATCGAGGTGGCTGCGCAGCACGATCGTCGACACCAGAAATTCGTCCGCCAATGCCGGCGGCACGTCGAGCGGCACGGCGTAGCGCTCGCTGCGTTCGGCCTGCCATTCCTGCCACAAGGCAATATGCTGCTGCAGGAGGTTTTCGAAAGGCTGCAACAAGCCGCCGATCGCCAGGGTGGCTGCAGCTTCGGCGCTGCTGCCAAAGCCGAGCGCCAGCACAGCGCGACGCGGTAGTTCGGTGATCAGCGCGACGTTGCCCTGGCCGGCGCGGCGATATTCACAAGTTATCCGACCGTTTCGCGCGAAATCCTGCCAGCCGTCGCTGGTTCCGACATAGCCGGCGCTTGCCCGTCCGATGGCATCGCGCTGGTGTGCGTCGACCGCGGCGATCGCGGCGCCAAATGGCCCTTGCTCGGCGCACAAGGTTACCCGGCCGTGATGCGACACGACGGTCGCCGTATTGGCGTAGCCGGTGGCGCCGAGATGGGGCGCCAGCAGCGCGTAGACCTTGAGCTTGTCGTCGCCGTCGAGCCGGCACTCGATTACCAAGATGTCGCGCCGCGATCCCGGCGAGACGCGCAGCAGCAGCGAATAGCGCTCGTGACGATGGACGATCTCGACCGCCGGCACGCCCGGGGCCAGCAGACGCATCTGATAATTGTCGATGCGCTTGACCTCGGCCCAGAAACCGTCGCCGTCGGCGACGATGAAGCCAAGGTCGCGGATCTGCGGGATGTCGACTCGCGGATAATAGACCTCGTTGACAATGCCAAAGCCGAGCGAGAACCACAGCCGCGATTTGCCCAGCGCGCAACCCACCATGTCCTTGGCGCTGCTTGTCCAAGTCGGCGGAATTCCAGGGGCGCCCGGGGCATGTTCGGTCAAAGGCGACCCCGTTTTCGGGTTGGGCTTT
>DASXMC010000287.1:0-11990 GCA_036495885.1 Allostellaceae bacterium
CCCCGCGACCTGGAACCTGGCACCGACCGACCCGCTGCCGATTGTGCGCTATGATGCGAGAAGCGGCGAGCGCAGCCTCGATCTGATGCGCTGGGGGCTCGTGCCGTATTGGGCCAAGGACATCAAGATCGGCTATTGACCTTCAACGCCAAAGCCGAGGGCATCGACACGCGGCCCGCTTTTCGCGAGCCGTTTGCGCGCCGAAGATGCCTCGTTCCGTTCGACGGGTTTTACGAGTGGAAAAAGCTCGGCAAAGATCGGCAGCCCTATGCCGTGGCGCTCGCCGACCATCGGTTGATGGCGATGGCCGGGCTGTGGGATAGCTGGCGGTCGCCCGCCGGCGAAAGGGTGCGCAGCTTCACGATCGTCACGACCGAGCCGAACGAGCTACTGGCGCCGCTGCACGACCGCATGCCGGTCATTCTCGGTCCCGAAAGCTGGCCGCGTTGGCTCGGGGAAGCGCCCGCGGATCCGGCGCAGCTCAAAGCTTTGCTCGTTCCCTACCCGGCGAACGATATAGTGATCTGGCCGGTAAGCCCGCGGGTCGGCAATGTCAAGAACAACGACCCCTCGCTGATCGAGCCGGTGCCGCTGCCCGAGCGGTGAAATTTCTGGCACAAAGCCTCTAACCGGAAGAGCGCGCCAGTCCTTTCCGCGCGACCACCGGCCGCGGGCGGGCAGGGCGACCGTGCGGCTGCCATCGGGTCGCGCCATATCCATATCGAGCGCGGCCGCAGCGGGACTCCAGGGCGGGTGTCCGGCATGGCCACAGAGAAAGGTGGGCAGCCATGGTCGAGAGCGGCCAAAAACCGGAAACGGCTGAACGGGCATTCTGGTCGTGGATCGGATTTTGGCTGCAGTTCCTCATCCTGGGGTTGTGCGTTGTGCTCGGCGCTTTTATGGCGAGCGGTGATGCGGAGCCGGGCGATTATGCCGTCGGCATCGTCCTGATCCTCAGCGCGGCGGCACTGGGCTTTCTGCGGCTCAAACAGGTTTTCGATCAAACGCCGGCACGGTTCGGTGATTTTCTGTTGGTTGACAACGCGGCGGGGCTGGCAGTGGTTGTCCCGGTGTTTGTCGTGATCGGCTTGGCCGGCTTGTTCATCGCTCGAGCATGGCCCGGCGGCAGTTTGCATGACGCCGGGATCGCGCTCTTTGTCTTCAGCGGTGTCCTCGTATTTTTCAGCGTCGTCCGGGTCTTGGACCGCGCGAGTTGACGTCCGCCGCCGGCCGGCGATCCCCGATAAGCGCGATAGTTGCTTGACAGGCCCGCAGCTCTCCATCATCCGCTGGTGGCAGTCGTTTTTCGTTTGCATCCCCCGCAGGCGCAAGACGTTTATATCGGCAAAGACGTTTATATCTGCTGGGCAGGCTGATTGTGCGGAGATGAGTGGGCTAACCTTCGAGCCTCTTGCAGGTGCGGCGGACAATGTCGAGACGCCGTCCGGCAAGGGGCGCCGCGGCGAGAATTTCCCGGTCGGGTCATGGCTGATCCGGCGGGAGCTGCGCGCTGATATCCATGCCTTCTATCGTTTTGCGCGCAGTGCCGACGACATTGCCGACAACCCGATGCTGGCGCCCGAAGACAAGATCCGCCGGCTCGACTGCATGGCGGAGGTGCTCGACGGCGCACCGGGAGACGCGTCGCCTTCCGCGACGGCGATGCGGCACAGCCTGCTCGCCACCGGAATGACTGCCCAACACTGTCACGATGTGCTGCACGCCTTCCGCCAAGACGCGCGTCAGCGGCGCTATCGCGACTGGGACGAGTTGATGGAATATTGCCGCTATTCGGCCGCACCCGTCGGGCGCCAGCTGCTCGAACTGCATGGCGAGAGCAGTACGACCTGGCCCGCTTCCGATGCGCTGTGCGCGGCGCTGCAGGTGCTGAACCATCTGCAGGATTGCGTCGAAGATTACCGCCGGCTCGATCGTGTCTACCTGCCGCTCACTGATCTCGGCGCCGCCGGCATCGGGGTCGAGGCTCTTTCCGCACCTTTTACCAGCCCCGCGTTGCGCACGGTCTTCGATGTTCTCCTCGACCGCACCGCAACGCTGATCGTGGCCGCGCGCGGCTTGCCCCCGGGCGTTGCCGCCCGGGGGCTACGCTGCGAGTGCGCAGTGATTGTCACGCTGGCGGCGCGCCTGTTGACGCGTCTGCGGCGCGGCGACCCGTTGGCGGGCCGGGTCGGGCTTCGAAGACCGGATTTCATCGCAGCCTTTGTCACCGGCATCCTTGGCGGGATGCCACGGTGAGCGACGCCGCCTTTGATACCGGCGCGGGCGCGGCGCAGGAGGCGGCGCTGCGCCACGCCGTTCGCGAGCGGGTGGAGGCGGCGGGCAGCTCGTTTTATTGGGCGATGCGGTTGCTGCCGCGCGAGCGCCGCAACGGCATGTACGCGGTCTATGCATGGTGCCGCGAGGTCGACGATATCGCCGACGGCGACCGGCCGGTCGCGTTCAAGCTCGCGGCACTCGGCGCTTGGCGTGACGAGATCGACGCCCTTTATGCCGGACGGCCGCGCCAGCTCGTCGCCTGCGCTTTGCAGGAACCGATGCTTAGGTACCAGCTGCGCCGGCAGGATTTTCGCGCGGTCATCGCCGGTATGGAGATGGATGCGCGTGCGGATATCCGCGCGCCCGATCTCGCCAAGCTCGACCTCTATTGTGCGCGAGTGGCGAGTGCTGTCGGGCATCTCTCGGTGAACGTCTTTGGCGATCCGAGCCCGGCTGCTCATCGCGTCGCCGATTCGCTCGGGCGTGCTCTGCAGCTGACCAACATCCTGCGCGACCTCGCCGAAGATGCCGGGCGCGGGCGGCTTTACCTGCCGCGCGAGATCCTGGAGCGCCACGGCATCACCAACACCGAGCCGGCCGCGGTGCTGCGCCATCCAGCACTACCTACGGTCTGTCGTGAGCTTGCCGCAATCGCGGAGAAACACTTCGGCGACGCCGGCGAGACGATGCAGCAGTGCCGGCGTCGGGCGATGCGCCCCGCTGCGGTGATGGCGGCCGTTTATCATGCAACTCTGCGCGCGCTGTTGCGCAGCCAATGGCGCGACCCGGCGGCACCGGTCACCCTGTCGCGGGGCCTGAAGCTGTGGCTGGCGGTGCGCCATGGCCTCTTATGAAGCGCTGGCGATGAGCGGCGTGGTGCATGTGATCGGCGCCGGGCTCGCCGGGCTCGCCGCGGCGGTGGCGCTTGCCGGGGCGGGACGAGAGGTTCGGATCTACGAGGCGAGCGCTCATGCGGGTGGCCGCTGCCGCTCCTATTTCGACGCCGAACTCGATTGTCGTGTCGACAACGGCAACCATCTGCTGCTCGCCGGCAATCGTCGCGCCTTGCACTACATCGAGCAGATCGGAGCGCGCGGCACCCTCGACGGGCCCGAAGAAGCGGTGTTTGCGTTCATTGACGCGACGACCGGCCGGCGTTGGGTACTGCGGCCCAATCGCGGACGTTTGCCGTGGTGGATTGCGCAGCCCTCGCGGCGAGTTCCGCGGACACGCGCGACCGATTACCTCGAAGCGCTGCGGCTGCGCCGCGCCGGGCGAGCGGCGGCAGTCGGCGATGTGCTCAACCGACAGCACCCGCTCTTTGTCCGGCTGTGGCAGCCGCTGGCGGTTGCCGCCCTGAATACCGGCGTCGAACAAGCCTCGGCCCGCCTCTTCTGGCGGACCCTCGCCGAGACTTTGGGGCGGGGCGGGGCCGCCTGTCGGCCGCTGGTGCCGCGCCGGGGTCTTTCCGAAACCTTTGTCGACCCGGCCCTCGCTACCTTGCGCCGGACCGGCGCATCCTGCCACTTTGGCGCACGGTTGCGCGCCCTCGATTTCAGCGGCGAGCGCGTGGGGCTGCTGCATTTCGACAACGGCTCCGTCGAGCTTGCCCCCGAAGACGCAGTAATCCTCGCGACGCCTGCCCTGGTCGCCGCCCGTCTAGTGCCCGGTCTCACCGTGCCGGACCTCTATTCGCCGATCGTCAATGCCCATTTCCGCTACGGGGCACCCTCGGGATCGCCATTGTTTGTCGGCGTCATCGGCGGTACAGCAGAGTGGATCTTTCGCAAACGCCAAGTGTTGTCGGTAACTGTCAGCGCGGCGCAACACATCGTTGATCGCCCGGCGGACGAACTAGCTGAGATTTTGTGGCGGGAGGTGGCGGCGGTCTATGAACTTCCATCCGTTCCGGCGCCCGTCGCGCGCATCGTCAAGGAACGTCGGGCAACGTTTCTTGCCAGCCCCGAGCAGCTATTGCGGCGGCCGGCGGCGGCCACACGGTGGTCCAACCTGATGCTCGCCGGCGACTACACCGATACCGGGTTGCCGGCGACGATCGAGGGTGCCGTCGCCTCAGGGTTTACCGCGGCGCGGCGCGTCCTTGCTCCGGGGGATCGCGCAACGCTGTCAGCGAACCGACCCATCACCCGGCGTTTCGCAGCAGCGTGGCCGAGGAATCGGCGGGAACAAGGGCTCTGCCCGCGATGAACGACATCTTTGGAGCAATTGCTGCGGGGCGCGCCAAGCCATCCGGGGATAGCGGCACTGCGCGGCTCGACGATGGTATCCGTCGCGGCGCCCGATCATTGCTGGCGCAGCAGCGCAGCGACGGGCATTGGATGTTCGAGCTCGAAGCAGACGCGACGATCTCGGCCGAATACATCCTGCTCCAGCATTATCTCGGGCGTGGCGAGCCCGAGATCGAGGCGCGTATTGCCGCCTTTCTGCGCGCCAGCCAGAATGCCGAAGGCGGCTGGCCGTTGTACCGCGGCGGTCCGAGCGACCTCAGCTGCTCGATCAAGGCGTATTTCGCGCTGAAGGCAGCGGGCGATCTGGCCGAGGCGCCCCATATGGCGCGGGCCCGTGCAGCGATCCTTGCCGCTGGCGGGGCGCGGCGGTGCAACGTTTTCACCCGCATCCTGCTGGCCCTGTTCGGCGAGGTGCCCTGGCGAGCCGTGCCTATGATGCCGGTCGAAATCATGCTCTTGCCGCAATGGTCGCCGTTTCACATCAGCAAGGTTTCGTATTGGTCGCGCACGGTACTGGTACCGCTGTTGGTGCTGATGGCGGTGCGGCCGCGCGCCCGCAACCCCCGCCAAGCGACAATTCGCGAGCTCTTTGTCGAAGACCCGCAGGGGGTGCGCGATTGGATCAGCGGGCCGACGCGGTCACTGCTGGCCCTCGGGTTTGGACTGCTCGATCGGCTGTTGCGTGCTTTGGAACCGATCTTTCCGAAAGCCTCGCGGCGGCGGGCGATCGACGAGGCGGTCGCGTTTGTCACCACGCGGCTCAATGGCGAAAACGGTCTCGGCGGCATCTTCCCGGCGATGGCGAACGCGCGGGTGATGTATGATTGCCTCGGGTACTCGCCCGAGGAACCGTGCTGTCTGATCGCTGATGCCGCGATGCGCAGGCTGCTCGTTCCCGACACCGAGAGGACCTATTGCCAGCCCTGTCTGTCCCCGGTTTGGGACACCGCCCTTGCTTGTCATGCGCTGATCGAGACCGGCGACCGGGATCTGGAGCCCGCGATCGAGCGAGGCCTCGAATGGCTCGCCGGAAAGCAGGTGCTGGACGTCGTCGGCGATTGGGCCGTGGTCCGACCTGGTGTGCGGCCCGGCGGCTGGGCGTTTCAATACGAGAACCCGTATTACCCCGATGTCGACGACACCGCGGCCGTGGCCTTGGTGCTCGACCGATTCGATCGTGAGCGCTGGCGCCCTGCAGTGGCGCGCGCGGCGGAATGGATTGTCGGTATGCAAAGCCGCAACGGCGGCTGGGGCTCGTTCGATGCGGACAACACGCGTTCCTACTTGAACCACATCCCGTTTGCCGATCACGGCGCCCTGCTCGACCCGCCGACCGCGGATGTCAGCGCCCGCTGCCTCGGGCTGCTGGCCCAGCTCGGCGATCCGGCGAACGATCGCTGCGCCGCGGCCGCGCTTGCTTATCTGCGGCGCGAGCAGGAGGGTGACGGCAGCTGGTTCGGCCGCTGGGGTACCAATTACATCTACGGCACATGGTCGGTGTTGGCAGCGCTCAACGCGGCCGGCGTCGATCCCGCCACGCCCGAGATTCGCCGCGCCGCCGCGTGGTTGCGCTCCCGCCAGCGGTCTGACCGCGGCTGGGGCGAAAGTGAGGAATCGTACTGGTCCCAACGCCCGCATGGCGAGGCTCGCTACAGCACGGTGTCGCAAACCGCCTGGGCCGTGCTGGGCTTGATGGCTGCGGGTGAGGTCGACGACCCGGCGGTCGCGGCCGGGATCGGTTATCTGCTCGACAGGCAAAACCCGGACGGTAGCTGGGATGAGCCATGGTTCACCGCGGTCGGGTTTCCCCGCGTGTTTTTTCTGCGCTATCACGGCTATCGGGCGTATTTTCCGCTGTGGGCGCTCGCCCGTTACCGGCGGTTGAAAACCGGCGCGTCGCGGCACGTGCCTTTCGGGCTGTGAACCTGCGACGATCAGTGGCCACCTAGCGCATAGCGGGCCTTGCCGAAACCATGTAGAAGCGCGCGGTGGCTGGGAAGCAGGCCCCTCGTCCTTCGGAGAATGGCCCGCGAATCGACCTTCGTCCCCGCCGACCATCTGCGGGGATCCTTTTCATGTTGATGTTGCCGGGCAAGGTCTTGTGTACGACCGGACTCTTGGCCGAGGCGAGGATCGCCCGCGCCGCCGGCTTTGCCACAGTGGTCGGTGGGGGTAACCGCGCGCGCACAGCGGCACTCGTCGAAAGCGCTGTCAAACATGCCAGCTGCCTCGTCAGTTTTGGTATTGCCGGCGGTCTGGCACCACAATTGCGCGCCGGAGACGTGGTGGTTTCGGCCGAAGTCTTGTCGGATTGCGAGCGGTGGCAGGCGGAAGCGTCGTTTCGGGCGCGCGTCGCCGAGCTGACGGCCGAAATCGGTGCAATCGAAGGCCCAGTCCTCGGCACCTCGCGAATCATGGCCAGCACCGATGAAAAACGGCGAACCTGGATGGCAACCGGTGCGCTCGCCGTCGATCTCGAAAGCGATGTCGTGGCGCGCGCCGCCTGCTCAGCCCGAATCCCGTTTGTAGTGGTGCGCACGATTGCCGATACCGCCTATCGTGCGCTGCCCCCGGCGGCATTGATACCACTAGCCGAAAACGGCACGCCAAGGCTTGCTAGCGTGCTCGCCTCGGTCTTGCGCCGGCCGCGGCAAGTCGCGGCCCTCGTCGGATTGGCGCGCGAAACGCGGGCCGCACTCACCGCATTAGCTCTACCCGCGCTCGCCTTACACGGGCTGGTTGCCGCGGCTTAGCCGCGCCATCGCCTCGGCGACGTGCCGAGAAAGCACGAATTCGGCCGGACGCTGCCGGTCGAGCGGAATTTCCGGGGCCATCTCGCCCTGGGTACGGACTCCGCGCAGCGCCACTCGCATCGCCTTCAACGGGTGTCGTACCGAATCGACCACCGCAGTCGCTTCATAACCGCTGTGGACCATGCAATCCGCGCATTTTTCATAATGACCCGTGCCGTACGAGCTCCAATCGGTTTCCTCCATCAATTCCTTGAAGGTTTTGGCGTAGCCTTCGCCGAGCAGATAGCAGGGCCGCTGCCAGCCAAAGACATTGCGCGTCGGATTGCCCCACGGCGTGCAGTGATAGGCTTGATTGCCGGCGAGAAAATCGAGGAAGAGGCTCGACTGGTTGAATGACCAGCGGCCGCGGTCACGGCCAAAGATGCCGCGAAACAGCTCCTTGGTGCGGCGGCGGTTGAGGAAATGATCCTGATCGGGGGCGCGCTCATAGGCGTAACCCGGCGACACGGTAATGCCGTCGACGCCCATGGCGGTAACGTCGTCAAAAAAGCGGGCGACGCGTTCGGGCTCGGCGGTATCGAACAGGGTGCTATTGATGTTGACGCGAAAGCCCGCTTTTTTTGCGCGTGAGATCGCTGCGACGGCGCGGTCGTAAACCCCTTCCTGGCAGACGGTGCGGTCATGCTCGGCGCGGTCGCCGTCGAGATGCACCGTCCAGGCAAAATTGGGATGCGGCCGGAACTGGTCCAGCTTCTTTTCGAGCAGCAAGGCGTTGGTGCACAGGTAGACGAATTTTTTGCGGCCGATAATGCCTTCTACGATCGCGCCGATATCGCGGTGCAGCAGCGGTTCGCCGCCGGCCAGCACAACGATCGGGGCGCCGCATTCGTCAACCGCGGCGAGGCATTTGGCCACGCTGAGGCGCTGATCGAGGATCGGATCCGGGTAATCGATCTTGCCGCAGCCGGCACAAGCAAGGTTGCAGCGAAACAGCGGCTCGAGCATGAGCACCAGCGGATAGCGCTCGATCCCGCGCAAGTGGCGCCCGAGCACATAGGCCCCGACACGGATGGTTTGGCGCAATGGAATGGCCACGTGGTCGCCTCGTTGAAAATTAAACGGAAATCCTCAGCCGGCAGCATCCTCGCAGAGCTGCGCCGGCATGCGGAAGCGGACGTTTTCGGTGACTCCGGACAACTCTTCGACTTCGACTTCGGCGAATTCGCGCAACCGGTCGATCAAGGCTTCGACCAGTTCGGCCGGAGCCGAGGCGCCGGCGGTAATCCCGACGGCCGATGCGCCCTCAAGCCAACTCCGATCAAGCGCTGCCGCGTCCTCGATCAGATAGCTGGGCACACCGGTTTCCGCGGCGATTTCGCGCAGCCGATTCGAATTTGAGCTGTTGGGGGCGCCGACCACCAAAACGACATCGACGATCCGGGCGAGGTCGCGCGCCGCCCGTTGACGGTTCTGCGTGGCATAGCAGATGTCTTTGGTATCGGGCCCGACGATCTTCGGATACCGCAGCTTCAGCGCTTCGATCACTGCGCGGGTGTCGTCCACGCTCAACGTCGTTTGGGTGATAAAGGCGAGCTTCTCCGGGTCGGAAACCTGGAGCCCTGCGACCTCCCCCGGGGTCGAGATCAAATGCACCCGGCCGACGACGCGACCCATCGTGCCGACGATTTCAGGGTGGCCGGCGTGTCCGATCAGGATGATCTCGCGCCCCTGATCGGCATACCTTTGCCCCTCGATATGCACTTTCGAGACCAGCGGGCAGGTGGCGTCGATAACCGGCAGCCCGCGGTCGCCAGCGCGGTTCTCGATGCTCCGGGCAACACCGTGTGCGCTAAAAATCGTGACGCTGCCGGGCGGGATTTCATCGATCTCGTCGACGAAATGCGCTCCTTTGGCGCGTAGACGTTCGACAACATGACGGTTATGGACGATCTCATGACGCACGTAGATCGGCGGCCCATATTTCTCAAGCGCCCGCTCGACGATCTCGATCGCCCGTTCGACCCCCGCGCAAAACCCCCGCGGCTGAGCTAGCACGACACGCATGACCCCGATTACCTCACACTGCACAGGCCCGGCCCGTTGACGCAGCAGATTATATGGCAGTGCCGTGGCACCGCTGGCAATTGCGTCGACCTCTTGCGGCTGCGCATTACTAGTCCCGTCTTTATGGGAACGCTCAACGGCGCCATCCGTTTCCCGTTACCATCATGCTGTCGGTGGGTGGGCATACGGGTCGACTAAATGAGCCTGACCATACCGATCATCATCGCCCTTCTCGCTATCGGCTGGGTATGCCTTGCTGCCCAGCTCGTGGCAGCTATGCGTTTTGCCGGGCGTCCGCTACCGGTTCCGGACTTGAAGAACCTTCCGCCGATCTCGGCCTTGAAGCCGTTGTACGGCGCCGAACCCGGCCTCTATCAGAACCTTCGTTCCTTCATCGAACAGGATTACCCGACCGTCCAGCTCGTCTTTGGCGTCAACAACCCAGAGGATGCTGCGCTCGACGACGCCCGCGCTGTGGTCAACGACTTTCCGGAGAGCGAGATCGCGATCGTCATCGATCGCCAAATCCGCGGCAGCAACCAAAAGGTCTCGAACCTCGAAAACATGTTGCCGGCGGCGCGCCACGACCTTCTCGTTCTGGCCGACAGCGATATGCGTGTAGAGCGCTGCTACCTCGGTACCGTCACCGCACCGTTGCGCGATTCGCGTGTCGGCGCCGTCACCTGTCTCTACAAAGGGCTCTCGACGGGCGGCTTGTGGTCCGATCTGGGAGCGATGCAGATCAATTTTGGCTTTCTACCCAACGCGCTGCTGGCCGATGCTCTGGGTTTGGGGGGCGGCTGTTTTGGCGCCACGATCGCGCTCAGTCGCGCCACCCTCGACCGCATCGGCGGATTTGCCTCGTTGCGCGACGAGCTTGCCGATGATCGCCGACTGGGTGATGCGGTGCGCGCCCGGGGATTGTCGGTAACGCTGTCGCGCTATGTCGTCGAGGCCCAGGTTCACGAGCCGTCCTTGGCTGCATTGTGGCGCCACGAACTGCGCTGGGCGCGCACGATGCGGCGAATGGCTCCGGCCGGATTTGCCGGATCAGTTGTAGTCCACCCGGTGGCGATTGCCGTCGTCGCCGCCGTTCTCAGCGGATTTGCCGCGATCCCCTGTGTCCTGCTGGGTGTTACGATTGCGCTGAGATCGGTGGCAGCCGGGGTGATTGCTCGGCGGCTCGGCCTCGCGACCAAACGGCTGTGGCTGTTGCCATTGCGCGACGCCTTGTCGTTCGCGGTGTATCTCGCCAGCTTTGTCGGTCGTAAGGTGTTATGGCGGGACCAGAGTTTCGCTGTCGAACCGACCGGCCGCATGACCGCCGCCGAGTGATAAAGGGCTTGCGATGAAGACCTTGTTTCTACATCCGCCATCCTTCGACGGTTTTGACGGCGGAGCCGGTTCGCGTTACCAGGCGCGCCGCGAGATTCGCTCGTTCTGGTACCCGACCTGGCTGGCGCAGCCGGCCGCCCTCGTCGCCGACAGCCGGCTGGTCGATGCCCCGCCGGCACGGCTCAAGCTCGATGACGTCCTGCCCATGGCGACGCAATACGAGCTCGCCGTGCTGCACACCTCGACCCCGTCCTTTGCCTCCGACGTCAAAGTCGCCGAGGCGCTCAAAGACGCCAATCCGCGCCTCAAAATCGGCATGGTCGGCGCCAAGGTTGCGGTCGAGCCCGAGGACAGCCTCAAGGCGTCGGCCGCGCTCGATTTTGTCGCCCGCGAGGAATTTGATTTCACGATCAAAGAGGTGGCAGAGGGCCGCGGGTTTGCCGATATTGACGGCCTGAGCTGGCGCACACCCTGCGGCACGATAAGCCACAACCGCGATCGTGCAGTACTCGAAGACATGGACCAGCTGCCTTTTGTCAGCGAAGTCTACAAGCGCGACCTTAGGACCGAAGATTATTTTATCGGCTATTTGCTGCACCCCTATCTGTCACTCTATACCGGGCGTGGATGCCGTTCGAAATGCACGTTTTGCCTGTGGCCGCAGACGGTCGGCGGCCATCGCTACCGGGTGCGCAGCGTGGCGCATGTGGTCGAAGAAATCCGTCTAGCGAAAGCCTGGTTTCCGCAGGTCAAGGAGTTCTTCTTCGACGACGACACCTTTACCGACGACCGGCCGCGGGCCGAGGCGATCGCCCGCGAGTTGGGCAAGCTCGGGGTGACCTGGTCGTGCAACGCCAAGGCCAATGTGCCGCGGCCGACGCTCGAGGTTCTGCGCGACAACGGCCTCAGATTATTGCTGGTGGGTTACGAAACCGGCAACCAGCAGATCCTCAACAACATCAAAAAGGGGATGCGGATCGATATCGCCCGCCGCTTCACCAAGGACTGCCACGAGCTTGGCATCACGATCCACGGCACCTTCATCCTCGGCCTCCCCGGCGAGACCAAAGAGACCATCGAAGAGACGATCCGCTTTGCCGGCGAGATCAATCCCCACACGATCCAGGTATCACTCGCCGCACCCTATCCCGGCACCGAGCTCTATCGCCAAGCGCTAGCCAATGGCTGGCTCGACACGAGCCATGCCGAGCTGATCGACGAACGCGGGGTGCAGATGGCGCCACTGCATTATCCACACCTGTCGCATACCGAAATCTTCGAATCGCTCGAAGCCTTCTACAAGCGCTTTTAC
>DASXMC010000288.1:0-5042 GCA_036495885.1 Allostellaceae bacterium
GGCTTCGGGGGCGGATGTCGCGGTCCTTGCGCGCGACTCGGCGACGCTTGCCGATGCCAGGGGCGAGATCCAGAAGATGGGCGGCAAGGGCAAGGTCGCAGCAATCAGCTGCGACGTCTCGAAAATGGCGCCGATCAAGGCGGCCTATGACCAAGTCATGTCCGAATTCGGCAAGATCGACATTTTTGTCAACAACGCCGGCCAGTCGACCCGCGGCCCCTCCGAGGAACTCACCGACGAGATGTGGCAGGCCGATCTCGACCTCAAATTGTTTGCGCAGATCCGCTTTTGCCGGCTGGTTTTCCCGCAGATGAAGCAGCGCAAATGGGGCCGCATCATCAGCGTGCTCAACATCGGCGCCAAGGCGCCAGGGGCCGACAGTGCCCCGACCTCGGTCAGCCGCGCCGCACAGATGGCGTTTACCAAGGCGCTGTCGCACGAAGGGGCGCCGCACAACGTGCTGGTCAATTCGCTGCATGTCGGGGTCATCGTCAGCGACCAGATCAAGCGGCGATACGATCGCGAGCGGCCGAATGTGAGCTTTGAGCAGTACGTCGCCGAGGCCGGGCGCGGGGTGCCGCTGGGCCGCATGGGCCGCGCCGAGGAGTTCGCCAATGTCGCAACCTTCCTCGCCTCCGATGCCGCCGGCTACGTCACCGGCTGCGCGATCAATGTCGACGGCGGCCGCTCCCCGATCGTGTAAGTCAACCGCGTCAAGCCCTCTCATGCGTGCCGAAGAGGACTGCTGGCGGCTCAGATTCGCAAGATGATTTAATTTAGCGTCAGCCCAATCGTCCTGCCCGGCCTTGTGCCGGGCATCCACCGAAACTGGCAATGCGTGTGCCCGGCTCGTAGATGGCCGGGCCAAGCCCGGCCAAGACGATCGAGCGAATCGTTTGTCTAAGTCGGAACACGACAAACAACTCGGCCTGAGCGCCGGCGACCGGCGGCACAACCCGTCGAGGGATGCCGCGGATAGCAATCCTCACCTCACCGAGGCCTGCTATCCGCGTGAGCGTTCCGCCGTAGGGCGCCGGCGCGCTGATCAATGCCGGTGCTAACGGGCGTTTCCGCCGGACTAGCGGCGGCCAAATAGGCGCTCGAGGTCGGCGAGGTCGAGGGCGATATAGGTCGGGCGGCCGTGATTGCATTGGCCGCTGTTGGGGGTGACTTCCATCTGGCGCAACAGCGCATCCATTTCGCCGGGCGAGAGCCGCCGGCCGGCGCGCACGCTGGTGTGGCAGGCCAAAGTGCCGCATACCGCCTCGACCCGCTCCTTCAACGACAGTGCGGCACCCCATTCGGCAAGCTCGTCGGCGAGGTCGCGGACAAGTGCTGCGATATCGAGCCCCGGCAACAATGCCGGGACCTCGCGCACGATCACCGCACCGGGGCCGAATTGCTCGACGACGAGGCCGAATTCGGCGAGTTCGTCGGCACGGGCGGCGAGCCGAGTCGCCGATCCCTCGTCGAGCTCGACGATCTCCGGCAGCAGCAGGCTCTGACGCGCCACCCCGTGGTTCGCGAGGGCCTGTTTGATGCGCTCATGAACGAGGCGCTCATGCGCGGCATGCTGGTCGACGAGCACGATGCCGGTCGCGGTCTCGGCTAGGATATAGGTGCCATGCAATTGCGCACGGGCGGCGCCGAGCGGGGCTTGCCCCGGCGGCGGAGGCGGCGGATCCTGATCTTCGGTGGCCCGAACCCCGCCGGCGATCTCCTGTGATGCGGGGGCGAGAAAGGCCTCGCCGTCCTCGGCGAACGTGGCGCGCGGCGCTGCGGACGGAAAGGCAAAACGCGGCGGGGCGTTGGCCTGGTGCGTTAGAGCGCCCGCCGGGCGGAAGGCGCCGAGAGCGGCGGCGGCGACCGTGGTCGACGCGCGATAGCCGGCGTCGGAGAGCGCGTGGCGCAGGGCGCCGACGATCAGCCCCCGCACCAACCCCGAATCGCGAAAACGGATTTCGGCTTTGGCCGGGTGGACATTGACGTCGATTTCTTCCGCTGGACCATCGACAAACAGCGCGACCACCGGGTGGCGGTCGCGCGCCAGCACGTCCTGATAGGCGCCGCGCACCGCACCCGCCAATAATTTGTCGCGCACCGGCCGGCCATTGACGACGAGATACTGGTCGCGCGGGAGCGCCCGGTTCAAAGTCGGTAGCCCGGCGAGGCCCGAGAGTGCAAAGCCGCCGCGTTCGGCCGTGATCGCGAGCGCATTTTGAGCAAAGTCGCGACCGAGGAGAGCGGCGAGCCGCGCCGCCCGGTCGGGAGCCGCGGGGAGCCGCAACAATATTCGCTCATCGTCGCCGATAACGACAAAGGCGATCGCCGGATAGGCCATCGCCAGCCGGCGCACCATATCGACCGCGAGCTCGCGCTCGGTGCGCGGCGTTCTCAGGAATTTAAGCCGCGCCGGGGTGGCGAAAAACAGGTCGCGAACCTCGACCTGGGTCCCGTGGGGTGCCGCTGCCGGCATCGGGCTGCTCTTGGCGCCGGCTTCGATCGCGATCTCCCAGGCGGTGTCGGCGCCGGCCGGGCGCGAGAGGATGCGCAGGCGGCTGACCGCACCGATCGACGGCAAGGCTTCGCCGCGAAAGCCCAAAAGGCCGATATGGGCGAGGTCGTCATCCGGCAATTTCGACGTGCAGTGGCGCTCCACCGCCAAAGACAGCTCCGGCCCGGTCATGCCGCAGCCGTCATCGGCGACTGCGATCAGCGCCTGGCCACCGTTGTTCAATTTGACCTCGATCCGGCTCGCCCCGGCGTCGATCGCGTTTTCGACGAGTTCCTTGACCGCCGCGGCCGGGCGCTCGACGACCTCGCCCGCAGCGATGCGGTTTACCAAAACCGGCGGCAACAGGCGGATCGTCATGCTTTGAGTTTACTCGAACGCACCCCGCCGGCGCGACGCCTGATTGCAGCCAAAGGATACCGCCTGGCGCAGCGACGCACACAGCCGTCGATCCGGCAAAGGCTCACGAGCCGATCGATTGTCGCGGCCAGCCGGCGGGCACGCCAGCGCAGCTATTGGGCCGCGCTCGCGGTCTTTTCGCGCATCAGGTTGATCAGCCCCTGGATCTGGCCGCCGTGGCGCTGGATCACCGAGGCGAATTCCGAGCGCTGCGTCACCAGCATGCTGACCCCGTCGACGATGACGTCGGAGATCTTGTAAGCGCCGTCGTCGCTGACCAGCCGCCAGTCGACCTTGAGCGGCTGCGGCGCGCCCGGAGTGATCACATCGGTCGAAACCAGGACCGAATCCTGATCCGGATGCGCGCTAGTGATCTTGAATTGCTCGCCTTCGAAATCCGAGAGCCGCGCTGTATAGACGTAGACTACATACTCGTCGAACAGTTTCAAAAACTCTTTTTGTTCTTCGGGGCTGGCGGTGCGCCAATAACGCCCAAGGACAAACCGGGCGATGCCCGGTGTATCGAAATCCTTGTGAAAGAGTTCGCGAAACCGGGCCTGGCGTTCGGCGCTCGGAGCTTTTTTGTTGAGAAGCTCGAGCGCCTGGTTCCACAACCCGGTCATAAACGCCGTGGCTTTGGCGTCGAGCGCGTCGGGTGCGGCCGTCGCCGGACCGGCAGCGATCGCCAGCGGCAGGGCTATCAGCAACAAAACTCGGCAAAGTACCGGCGCACGCTTATCTCGGGCGTCAACCGGTGCCACCGGTTGCGAGCAGCTTCGTAAACCCATGATCACCGTCCGTCCCCTTCGGCTTCGGCTCGTCAACTCTAATAGCGCGATGGTCCGAGCCAGACAACAACTCGCTCGCGGGTCGGCAATCCGGGCGAGCTCGATCCCCCGCGATCGGAGCCCGGCGACAGACCCCCGAGCCATCAGCGTATTCATCTAGGCGCGGGCATCCGAGGAGTGGGTGGCGGGCTCCAGTTCAACCAGTATTGTCAATCGGTGACCTGCTGCCAAGCCTGCGCGGCCGCCGCCGGCAGCGCGTCCATGTGCTTCAAAAACAATGCCAGGGTCCAGATCTGCTGGTCGTTGAGAGTGCCGGCCCATGACGGCATCGCGGTCCAGCGGACGCCATGCTCGATCGTCCAAAAGGTATAGCCCTCGGGATCGTCTTCGACGCCGTCGGTCGCCAGTTGCGGCGGCCGGGTGTAGAGCCCTTTGGCGAGTGCGCTGATCGAGGCATCGCCTTTCGCCGTGCCGTGGCAAATCGCACAATGCTTGGTGTAAAGACCGATTCCGGCGATCAGATTGGCGTCAGTCAGCGGCAGCGGGTTTGGACCTTTTGGCGCGTAGCGTTCCAAGGCCGCTCGCAACGAGGCGCTTGCCGCCCGGGTTTCCAGGGGAAGCGGCGGGCCGTCGGCGTTGGCGGGAATGACGCCATTGGTGATCACCACATAGGCGGCGACGCCCGCAGCGATGATAGCCATCACAAAACCCAGCACAAACGCCCTGAACATCGCCCCCTCGCGACATTGTTTCACAATTGCCCGGCACGGGTCCGCCGGCGCCGGACGAAGCGTCCCCCCGCAGGCTGGACGCCGGCCTGATGATCGGATGTTGCCCGGTCCCGCGCAAATCGCGATTACACACAGCCCGCGAGCGCGGCAAAGTCGGTGGCGTCGTCCCGCGCTGATGCCCTCCGGCGGACAAAGCCTTGGCGGCCGGGTCGGGGTTGCTTACATCGAGACCCACGCCGACGCCGGCGAATCTAAGCAAAGGGAGACGCGAAATGTGGCCGTTCAGCCGTGACAAATTGGTCGTTCCCCGCCCCGAGGATTGTCTGCCAGGCCGAGACCAGCCGATGCCGGTGCGGGAGCGGCATTTTGTCAACGGCCATGCGCTCGCTGGTCCCTACCCTGCCGGCTTGGAAATGGCGCTCTTTGGCCTCGGCTGCTTTTGGGGGGCGGAGCGCGTCTTCTGGCAGCCGCCGGGGGTCTGGCTGACCGCGGTCGGCTATGCCGGCGGCGCCACTACGAACCCGACTTACGAAGAGGTGTGCAGCGGGCAGACAGGCCACACGGAGGCAGTGCTGGTGGTCTATGACCCCAAGCTCACGACTTACGAAGCGT
>DASXMC010000289.1:0-4993 GCA_036495885.1 Allostellaceae bacterium
GGCGGCCTCGCGCGTGGAGTAGCCTTCGTCTTGCAGTACGCTGGCGATCAGCATGCGGATGTCGGCTTCGTCGTCGACGATCAGGATGTCATGCGCCATGGGCAACTTCGCTCAGCGCCACTGCTGCGCCGCTATCCTCGAGGCGCTCATTCGCGCGCGTCTCAGCCGCAAAGACGAGGCTGGCTCTCGCTCCACCTCCCTCCGCATCTTCCAGCATCAGCTCTCCCCCCTGATCCTCCACGATCTTTTTGACGATCGCGAGACCAAGACCGGTGCCCTTGGCACGGGTCGTCACATAGGGCTCGGTCAACCGCTCGCGGCCGTGGCTCGGTAAACCTATGCCGTTGTCGACGACGACGACCGCTGTTTGCGTGGATGTTTCGCTGACCGTTACGCCAATGCGGCCGGGTTCGCCGTTTTGGTTCTCGGCAAGGCGCGCCTCGATCGCCTCGATCGCATTCTTGACGATATTGAGAAGAGCCTGGCCGATCAGCCTCGCGTCGCAGTTCAGCATAACGGGATGGTCGGGAAAGCTGGTCTCGAATGCGATCTCGCGGTGCGCCGTCAGTTGCAGGAATATCGCGCGATGTACGATATCGACCAGATTTTCGGGCTTCAGGCTCGGCGCCGGCATTCGCGCGAAGGCCGAAAATTCATCGATCATCCGGCCGATATCGCCGACGTGCCTGATGATCGTATCGGTACAGGCGGTAAAAGTTTCGCGATCCTGCTTTATTTCCTTCAAATAGCGTCGGCGCAACCGCTCCGCGGCAAGCTGGATCGGGGTTAGCGGGTTTTTGATCTCGTGGGCGATGCGGCGCGCGATGTCGGCCCAGGCTGCCTTGCGTTGAGCCAACAGCAGTTCGGTGATGTCGTCGAAGGTGACGACAAAGCCGCTGATGTCGCGCTCGTCTTGGTCGGCGGCGATCCGCACCAACAGGGTGCGGGTGCTATTGCCGCGGGCGAGCTGAACCTGCGATTGCGCCAGCCGATCGGGGCGTCGCTCGGCCTCGTCGAGCAATCCGGCCATTTCCGGCACTACCTCTGCGAGGTCCTGGCCGATCGACTGCTCGAGATCGACCCCGAGCAGAGCCGAGGCCGACCGGTTGGGCAGATGGACCCGGCCGGTGCGGTCAAGGCCGATGACGCCGGCGGAGACGCCGGTCAACACCGTTTCGGTGAAACGACGCCGTTCGTCGAGCTGGCGGTTGGCTTCGCGCAATTCGCGCTGCTGGCTCTCGATCTGGTTGGTCATGCGGTTGAAGGCGCGGCTCAATGACGCCAATTCGTCGTTTCGTTCCCCTTCCGTCACACGGGCCGCGAGATCCCCGGCCCGCACCCGCTCGGCCGCCGTGGCCAACCGGCTGATCGGGACCGCCAGCTGGGTGGCAAAATTGATCCCGATCGCCACGACAACAACCAAGAACAGCATCGCCACCATCAAAAAGATCAGCGCAAATGTGACCTGAAATCCCGATCTTTGACTCTCTGTCCGCTGGTATTGGGTGACAGCGCGCTGGGTCTCTTCCATGTAATTGAGGACTTTTGGCTCGACGTAGCGGCCGACATAGAGATAAACCGGGCCGAATTGATCGAGCCTAACCAGGGCGCGTACCCGATCGTCGCTGTCGCTGGTCATTATCGCGACCTCGCCCTCATCGGCGACGCGCATTGCACCATCCGGAACGGGCTGAAAACCGAGCGTGAAGGACAAGCTCGACCGCGCCAGAATGTGCCCGGCGCGATCAAAGATCATCGCCTCGGTCAGCCCGCGCAGCGCGGCCTGGGCCGACACCACCTGCTCAAGCCGGTTCGGATCCAGTTCGAGCTCGGCTGCGTCGCGATTGAGGTCATTGGCCATTGCCAGAGCATCGGCTCGGATCGCCTGCTGGTGCTCGTGCAAATAGGCCTCGGCGACCGCGAGCGAGTTGGCTATCGCGGTCCGCACCCGGTCGCTGAACCACGATTCGACGCCATAGGTAAAGAACAGGTACGAGAAGATCGCGACAATGATCGTCGGAATGACCGCAATCAGTCCAAACAGTACAACCAGGCGAATCTGCAGCCGCGACCCGGCGAGGCCGCGTCGCCGCTCGGCCCAGACCTGCAGCAATCGGCTCGCTATCAAGGCGCCGAGGGCGAGAAGGAGCACGAGGTCGAGGTTGAGCAGCGTTGAGACGGCGCCGGGCCGGGTGATGAACGGCGGCGACCCGGTGGCCGCCATATAGGTGGCAAGACCGGAACCCAAGGCGGCGACGGCAAGACCAATGGCCAACTTGTGCCACAGACCGATTCGGCCGGCCCACCCCCGAACCCGCCGCATCAGCTTCATGCGCGACCCCTAACGCGCAGCGCCGATACTCAGAGGCAATTTGCTACGTCTTGACCGGCGCAGCCTGTACGCGTCCATGCAAAGCCTCGGCACTGGCAGCTGTAGAGCGACCTTTGCCGCTACTTTAGCCCGCGCACCACCGGGATGTCCAATTCGCGGATTTTTTTGCGCAATGTATTGCGGTTAAGCCCGAGCAAATGGGCCGCCTTGATCTGGTTGCCGCGAGTGGCTCCAAGGGTGAGCACAATTAGCGGCCTTTCAACCTCGCGCAACACCCGGTCGTAAAGTCCGGCGGCGGGCAGGTTACCTTTGTGCGCGGCAAAGTAGCTGCGGATGTGGTGCTCGACAGCACCGGAGAGTCCCTCGCCGGCGGTGCTGCCATGAGCCGATTCGGTAGTCTCGGGCGCGTCGCCGAGCTCGGCCTCGACCACGAGGACGCCGATGACCTCCTGCGAATACAACGCGGCCAACCGGCGGATCAGGTTTTCCAGTTCGCGCACATTGCCCGGCCAGCGGTAAGTGCGCAGCCGCTCCATCGCCTCTTCGTCGAGCCGTTTGGGCGGCAGTCCCTCGCGCGCGGCAAGCGCCACGAAATGTCGCACCAATGCCGGGATGTCACCGGTGCGCTCGCGCAACGGCGGCAGCCGAATCGGCGCCACGTTCAGCCGGTAAAACAAATCTTCGCGGAACAACCCCTGACGGATGAGATTGCGCAAATCGTGGTGAGTGGCGGCGATCACGCGGACATCGGCGCGGATTGGTGTCCGCCCGCCAACCGCGTTGAACTCCCCTTCCTGCAGGACCCGCAACAGTCGCGTCTGCGCTTCGAGCGGCATGTCGCCGATCTCGTCGAGAAACAAGGTGCCGCCCTGGGCCTGCTCGAACCGCCCCATGCTGCGTGCAGTTGCTCCGGTGAAGGCACCTCTTTCATGACCAAACAACTCGCTCTCGATCAGCTCGCGCGGGATCGCCGCCATGTTGATCGCGACAAATGGACCGTTGCGGCGCTTGCCATAATTATGCAGCGCACGCGCGACCAGCTCTTTGCCGGTACCGCTTTCTCCGACGATCATTACCGTCAGGTCGGTCCCCATCAGCCGGGCGATGACGCGATAAATGTCCTGCATCGCCGGCGAGCGGCCGATCAGCGGCAGCTGATCCTCGAGGTCGTCATCCGTTGTGGCAGCCAATTCTTGCGGCGGTTGGGTCAGCGCCCGCTCGACGACGTTGACCAGCTCGCGCAGATCGAACGGCTTGGGCAGGTACTCGAAGGCCCCGCGTTCAGTCGCCTTGACCGCAGTCAGCAACGTGTTCTGCGCGCTCATCACAATGATGCGCAGATCGGGGCGTATCTTTTTGATGCGAGGGATAAGATCGAGGCCGTTTTCGTCCGGCATGATCACATCGGTGATCACAAGGTCGCCCTCGCCATTGGCAACCCAGCGCCACAAGGTGGCCGCATTGCCGGTCATCCGCACATCGTGCCCGAGCCGAATGAGCGCCTGGTTCAGCACCATCCGGATCGCGCGATCGTCGTCGGCCACCAGGATCGTCGAAGTCATCACCCGATATCGTCCTGCGCGACCATCGGCAAAAACACCCGGAACACGGTTCGACGGGGCTGGCTGTCGAATTCGATGACGCCGCCGTGGTCGCCGATCACTTTGGCAACCAATGCAAGACCAAGGCCAGTTCCGTTTCGCTTGCTCGTGACAAACGGATCGAACAGATAGCGCCGCATGTCTTCGGGAATGCCGGCGCCATTGTCGGCAACCGCGACCATCAGCGGCAGGTGGCGGCGTCTTTCGCCGCCGGGGCCGGCGAGACGCAAGCCGTGGCGGTAACCGGTGGTAAGGATGATCTCGCCGTCGGTGCTCGGCACTGCTTCGGCGGCGTTCTTGACGATGTTCAGAAACACCTGAACCAGGAGGTCGCGATTGCCGTGCACCAGCGGCAGCGACGGATCGTATTCTTCGACAAACCGCGCATGACGCGCAAACCCGGATTGCGCCAGCTTGCGGACCCGCTCGAGCACTTCGTGGATGTTGACCGATTCAAAGATGATCGGTTGGTAATCTGAAAAAGCTTCCATGCGGTTGACCAGCGCGACGATCCGGTCGGTCTCGTCGCAGATCAGCCGCGTCAGCTGACGTCCGGCCTCATCGGCGTCCTGCTCGAGCAGCTGAGCTGCCCCGCGAATCCCCGACAGCGGGTTTTTGACCTCATGCGCCAGCATTGCCGCCATCGCAGTAATCGAGCGAGCGGCATTGCGGTGGGTCAGCTGGCGATCGAGCTTGTCGACCATCGACCGCTCGTGCAGGGTCAACACCAGCTGGTCCGTGCCATCGCCTGTGGGTGCCGCCTGAACCGTCACGGTGCGGCTGCCAAAGCGGGGACCCCCGAGCGGAATATCGTATTCCGACATCGAGTTGCCACCGCGGCGAACCGCCTCGATCAGCGCCAGAAGCGGACTGTGCGGCGCCAGCAATTCGGCGAGCGTCGTCCCTTGCAGCGCCGCCGCACCGGTGCCAAAGAACTGCTCGGCCGCCGGGTTGACCAAGCGGACCACATCGTTGCGATCGATGACAATCACCGGATCGGCAAGTGCTGCAAGCACCGCTGCGGCATCGGGGGCGGCCGGCTGCACATGCAAGCCGCCGC
>DASXMC010000290.1:0-5932 GCA_036495885.1 Allostellaceae bacterium
TGACCGACACCTGGACTTCCGGTTATCTCTGCTCCGACGCCTTTCTCCAACAGGCACGTTGCTCATCGCGACAACCGTCGTGCATTCCCACAATGCCTTAGGCTTCACCTATCTCAACGCGATCAGGCCCTTTCATCACCTAGTGGTCAGGGCCAACCTGGCACGCTGTGCACAAACACAACTGTAGTAGAGCTGCAGAAATCTCGAATTTCGAGCGGTAAAACACGGCGGGGGCTCACCGTGCTTCTTCTCGCACAGTCCGGCCCTCTCAAAAGCCCTGCCATTCCGGGCCCAACCGCATGGGGCACGCTCTCACCGCCTTACGAGAGGCGGTAATCGAGGGTGTGTTATGAGAGATGCTTTGCGGGTTCGCGGGGTCACACCGTCGACCGGCAGCAACGGGTGGAAACGCGACATTCCCGATTTACCCGGAATGTGGTGCCTGCCTTGAAAAGCGGTCATTCACGGCTTGCAGCCGCAACGCCCGACACGGCGCGTATTTCAGCGCTGCCACTGGTAGATGGAAGGGCAGAGGAATATCCTCCTTTATAAGGGGCTACCGCTCCTCAGAGCCGAGGATCACCGCATGGACGTAGCGGCGTGGCTGCGCGGGCTGGGGCTCGTGCGATACGCGTCTGCATTCCGCGACAACGATGTCGATGGCGAAGTGCTGCCGGAGCTTACTTCCGACGACCTGATCGGCCTTGGAGTGACCTCGATCGGTCACCGCCGGAAGCTCCTTGCCGCGATCGCCGCGCTCTGCGCCGCACCGCCCGCCGCTACGGCGAGGGCGGCAACCCGCGATGCCCCGGCTCCCGCCGATGCCGAACGGCGGCAGCTCACGGTGATGTTCTGCGACCTCGTCAGCTCGACTTCACTCTCGTCGCGGCTCGATCCCGAGGATCTGCGCGAGGTCATCGCCGCCTATCACCGCGCCGTCACCGAGATCGTCGCCGGGTTCGATGGCTTTGTCGCGAAATACATGGGTGACGGGGTTCTGGTCTATTTCGGCTACCCCCGAGCGCACGAGGACGATGCGGAACGGGCCGTCCGGGCGGGCCTTGGCGCGATCGACGCTGTCGGTCGCCTCGACGTCGGGTCGGCCAAGCTCCAAGCGCGCGTCGGGATCGCGACCGGGTTGGTGGTCGTCGGCGATCTGATCGGCGAGGGCTCGGCGCAGGAACAAGCGGTGGTTGGCGAGACGCCCAATCTCGCGGCCCGGCTGCAAGCGCTAGCTATGCCAGCCAGCCTAGTGATTGCCGCCAGCACACGGCAACAGATTGGCGAGTTGTTCGATCTGGAGGACCTCGGACCTCAACGATTGGCCGGCTTCGCCGAGCCGCAACTCGCCTGGCGGGTCTTGGGCGAGAGCGGCGAAGTAAGCCGGTTCGAGGCCCTGCGCTCGGGGACGACGGCGCTCATCGGGCGCGACGAGGAAGTCGAGCTGCTCTTGCGCCGCTGGGGGCAGGCAAAGACCGGCGAAGGGCGCGTAATGCTGATCTCGGGCGAGCCTGGTATTGGTAAGTCACGGCTCACGGCTGCGCTTTCCGAGCACATCGGAACCGATCCCCATACGCGTTTGCGTTATTTCTGCTCGCCCTACCACCAGGATAGCGCTCTCCATCCTTACATCACGCAACTCGAACGCGCCGCCGGGTTCGTCCGCGACGACACGGTCGAAGCCAAGCTCGGCAAACTCCGGGCGCTGCTCGCGCCGGGCACGCGGGATGACGACGATATCGCGCTGTTGAGCGAGTTGCAGTCGTTGCCGTGCTCCGCTGCGAACCTCAACCTCAGCCCGCAGCGCAAACGGGAGAAGCTATTCGAGGCGCTGCTCAGCCAGCTCGAAGCCGAGGCACGGCGCCTACCGGTGCTGATGGTGTTCGAGGACACCCACTGGATCGATCCAACCTCGCGCGAGCTGTTGGATCTGACCGTCGACCGGGTGCGGCGGCTGCCGGTGCTGCTGGTGATCACCTTTCGTCCTGAATTTCAGCCGCCCTGGGGTGGTCACTCCCACGTCACGAGTTTGACGCTCAATCGGCTCGGCGAACGCGACGGCGAGGCGCTCGTGCAAAGGCTGGCCGGCAATGCCGCGCTCACCGCCGATATCGTTGCGGAAATCGTCGAGCGTACCGACGGGGTGCCGCTGTTTGTCGAGGAGCTGACCAAGGCGATACTGGAAAACGCCGGTCAGGGAGGCCGGGTTGTCGCGGTTCTGGCGACGACATCGCTTGCCGCGCTGTCGGTACCGGCGACGTTGTATGCGTCATTGATGGCTCGTTTGGACCGGCTCGGACTGGCATCCAAGGAGATTGCCCAAATCGGCGCGGTGCTTGGCCGTGAGTTTGCCTATGAACTGATCGAGCCGGTAGCGCAGCGTGACGAGAGGGAGCTGCAAGCCGCGTTGGGTCAGCTCAGCGATGCGGGATTGCTGTTTTGCCGCGGCACCGCTCCGCATTCCTCCTACCTGTTCAAGCACGCGCTGGTGCAAGACGCTGCCTATTCCACCCTGTTGCGCGGCCGACGGCAGGAATTGCACACGCGCGTCGGGGCGGTGCTCGAGCAACATTTCGGCGATCTGGTCGAGCGCCAGCCCGAACTCCTGGCGCATCATCTGATCGCCGCCGGCGATACCGAGCGCGCGGTCGATCAATGGCTGAAGGCCGGCCAATATGCCGCGGCGCGCTCCGCCCACCTCGAGGCCATCGGCCATTTCGACCGCGGCCTCGCAGCATTGACGGCATTGACCGAAAGTCCGGCCCGGGACGGGCGGGAGATCGAATTGCAGTTGGCCCGTGGGCTGTCGCTATTCACGACCAACGGGTTTATCTCGGCCGAGGCCGCGCAGGCCTACGCGCGGGCGCTGGAGCTGAGCGAGCGCGTGTGTAATGCACGTCAGCTGTTCACGTCGGTTTATGGCCTGTGGCAATCGGCCAATGGCAACGGCACGATGCTCGAATGCCGGAAATTTTCGAACCGGCTACAGCAATTAACGAAAGACGACGCAGACGAAGACTTGCGGCTGCAGGCTCACCACAGTGCCTGGACGACTTGCTTGTTTGCGGGCGAGCCCGCGGCCGCACGCAAGCACTGCGCGGCGGGTCGTCGACTTTATGATCCGGAACGGCATCGGTCTCACCGTTTGCTTTACGGCGGCCACGACCCGGGCGCTTGTGCCTGTTACATGGGCGCCCAGGCGCACTGGTTGCTCGGCGAGCCCGATACCGGATTGGCGATCGGGAAAGAGGCATTAGCATTGGCCGAACGGATCGCTCATCCGTTCACAATGGGAACAGCCCTGGCCATGAACGCCATGCTTCACCTCGATCGTGCCGAACCGGAAATGGCTCTGCAACGGATCGAAGCCGCTGAGGCGCTAGCTATAGCGCAGCGGCTTGGGTTCGCGATCGAACCGCAGATCCTGCGCGGCGCGGTGATGACGGCAGAAGGAGTATTCGACGAGGCTATCGCCTGTTTGCGTGACGGGCTGATCCGGCCCCGCGCGGTGCGACTGCGTCCCTACGGCTTAGCCAGGCTCGCCGAAGCGCTCTCGCAGAAAGGACAGCACGAGGAGGCTCTCGCTACGCTCAGGGAGGCGCTGGATGTCCAAGAACGAACAGGCCAGCGTCGCTGGGAGCCGGAGCTTTATCGCCTCGAAGGCGCCGCGCTGTTGGGTCTCCACCGGCTCGACGAGGCACAAAACGCTTTTGAGGACGCGCTGCGCGTCGCACGGCGGCAGCAAGCTAAGTCCTACGAATTGCGCGCTGCGACGAGCCTCGCCCGGCTATGGGGGGAGCAGGGCCGGCGGGCCGAGGCGCGCGATCTGCTGGCGCCGGTTTACGGCTGGTTCACCGAAGGCTTCGATACCGCCGACCTCAAAGATGCGAAGGCGCTGCTCGACGCACTTGCGTGAGCCGGCCACTGGCACGTGCGAAATCCAGCACGAATGTCCGCTCCCTGCCCGGCCCGACCATCCACAGGCGTGGCTCACGAATGGCTCTCGAGGGTCGACTTGAGCCGACCGATTGTCGACCCCCGAACGGCAGCAATCGGCGCGTCTCGCCCGTTGCCCCGCGTCCCCGCGAGGGTCCCCTGGCTGAACCGATAGCGGCCGTTCAGCCTTGGCCGCGGGAACTGGTCTTCCTACCCCCTAAGGGACCTTGCCGGCGGGCTCGGAGCCGGCCGAGTTGTGTGGAGGCGTGTGAGAACTCCTTGCGCCGACGAAAACGCGCAATTCTATTGCCCTCGGAGTAGCTTGCCGAATTCTTCGCGCTGCCGTAGCTCCACCCAGCGACTAGGAATTGCCTAATGATTGGCGACCTTTTCACATAGCCTCGGTGGGAAGCGGACATCGGGTATAGCAACGCTCGGAGCTTCCATAATGGGGAGTTACGGGACTTTGACAGAGGACGCGCGTGTGCGGTCGCGGCACAACATCTAGAAATGCTGGCCGGCGTGGTGCCATGCCTCATATGCCTCCCGAACCATAATAGACGATCACCAGACCCGACACCGGATCGGCCCACCACCAGCCGAGCGCGCTGTTGAGGCCGACGCCTACCAAGACAGCGGCCGCAAGGTAGGCATCAACCAAGGTGACGCGGGCCTCGGTCATCAGTACCGGATTGCCGAGTTGCCGCCCAGTGATGTGCTTGCCGCCTGCAAGCAGCAGCATCACCGCGACGGTCAACGCCAGCCACACAAGGCCGCTGATCGAAGGCGCGGGCCGCGCGGCGGTTGCCAGCGAGTAGGCGGATTGGACCAACACATAGATGGCCAATGCAACGAAGGCCCCGGCGATGCAACGCAATGCGGTGCGTTCGCGCCGGGCATGCGTTCCCTTCAACTGCCAGACCACAATTATCGAGGCGAAAATTTCGATCAGTGAATCGAGGCCAAACCCGGCAAGAGCAACGGAACGCGCCTTGATAGCTGCCGCCACAATAACAACCGTGCCGACTACGTTCCATGCGAGCGTAGCATATTCGAGCAACAGTCCACGTATGAGCAGATCGTTGGATTGAGCGCTGTTGAAGCGCCGCGCTAAGAACAGGTGGCGCATCCGCATTGCTCGCCCCGCCAAGCCTTCTGACCTTCGCGGACACAGACGGCGGAGATCACCAGCGCCATTGCGGGATCACACCACCAGAGGCCAAACAGGGTGTTCGCGGCTAGTCCGACCAACACCGCTCCCGCGAGGACGGCGCATAGGACGTTTTGCGTTCCCTCGCCGTAGGTGGCGCGCGAGCCGAGCCTTTCGCCGATGCGCTGTTTCGTCCGCCCGAGCCACGGACACAGCACGAGCGTGCCGGCCGTCAAGACGATGCCGAGCCAACTGGTCTCAGCAGCCGCGCCCTCAATCAATGTCTCGATTGCTTCAGCCGCCACATACGGGGCGAGCAGGAAAAAGCTGATCGCCACCCATTTCTGCGCGCGGCGCGCGGCATCGGCTGAGATCGTGCGGGTTCCGGTGAAGCGCCAAATGACGATGACGCTCGCAAGGCCCTCGATCGCACTGTCGAGGCCAAACGCGACCAGCGCGATCGACCCGGCCAAGATGCCGGCGATGACGCCGACCGTTCCTTCGATCCCCAACCAGATTAGCGTGAGCGCCGCCAAAAACTTGGCGCGGCGCGCGAGACGCAACCACAACAAACTGCCGGGTGTGACGGCGATATCAGCAACCATCCGTCAGAAATTCGCCTGTCGCGCAGGTCTGTCAATCCACATGCCGCCCGATCACGCCGAGCCGGCGCAAGCTACTTGTGCTTCCAGACCTTCGCGGCTGACAGCACGAGGATGACGGCGAGCAGCGGCAGCAGGATGGTGTTCGGTACGAGACCAAGCAACCGACCGCCGATGAAGCTGCCGACGATCGACCCGGCCGCCATCACCAAAACGAACCGGCGATTTTCAGCGAGGACAACGA
>DASXMC010000291.1:0-2754 GCA_036495885.1 Allostellaceae bacterium
GGCCGGCGACGACCCGGAGCGCGAGGGACTCCTCGGCACGCCCGATCGCGTCATCCGCGCCTACCGCGAATATTTTACCGGCTATCAGGAAGATCCGGTGGCGCTGTTGCAGCGTACCTTTGAGGAGACCGACGGCTATGATGAGATCGTCATGCTGAAGGACGTCCGCTTTGAATCGCATTGCGAGCACCATCTGGCGCCGATTATCGGCAAAGTTCATATCGCCTACCTGCCGAGCAACCGGGTTGTCGGCATCTCGAAGCTGTCGCGGCTCGTCGACGTTTACGCCAAGCGGCTGCAGATCCAGGAAAAGATGACGGCGCAGATCGCCAATACGCTCGACGAGGTATTGCAGCCGAAGGGTGTCGCCGTCGTCATCGAAGCAGCGCACCAATGCATGACGACGCGCGGCACGCACAAGCCCGGCACGATGCTGGTGACGAGCCGCATGCTGGGTGTTTTCCGCACCGATCCGACAAGCCGGCGCGAGGTGCTGGCGATGGTCGGAACCCCGGGGAGCGCCAAGCTCGACAACGTCTGACCGCGGTCCTGGCGAATGTGGTCCTGGCGGGCGCGATCGGTGCACCTGTGACCGGCTGAGCGCACCAGGGGCGGAAATCACTTCTGCGTGCGCAGCTCGATCGTGCCAAGCCGACCGCCGGTGGCAAGATCGATCAGCACGATCTCGCGGTCGCCATCCGGCAAGACGAGGTCGAGGATCAGGCGGTTGGCTGCTGTCGTCATCGCTTCGACTCGTGCGCCGGGCGGGATTTCGACCGCGGTCGTCGGGAAAGGATGATCAGCGGCGGCCTCCGGCCGGCGGTGCGCCACCCGGCCGGCAATGGCGACGATCAGGGCGGCAAACCCGACGACGAGCATGATGCCCATGACGACGACCAGTATCTTCAGCGCTCGCACCAGAATCTTCCTAAAGCTCCAGAATCTTCCTAAAGCTTATGAGATGATTGGTGTTGAGGCGATCGTCGGCGGCTCGGCCGAGGTTCGCCCCGAACCCGGCGAGGAGGGAGCGCGCCTCGATCGCCTGCTGGCAAGCCGTTTCCCCGATTTGTCGCGAACCCGGCTCAAACGGCTGATCGAAGAGGGCCGGGTTGTACAAGACGGCGTTGCGGTGCGCGACCCCTCGCACCGGGTGCGGCCGGGTCAAGACTTTGTCGTGTCTTTCCCCGAAGTCGAGGATGCCGCTCCGGCAGCGCAGCCGCTGCGGCTCGACATCTCTTTTGAGGACGAGCACGTGATCGTCATCGACAAGCCCGCGGGCCTAGTCGTCCACCCTGCTCCCGGCAATCCCGACGGCACCCTCGTCAATGCGCTGATCGCGCACTGCGGCCCGAGCCTTGCCGGCATCGGCGGCGAGCGGCGGCCCGGCATCGTCCACCGCCTCGACAAGGATACGAGCGGGTTGATGGTGGTCGCCAAGACCGACGCGGCACATCAGGCCCTGTCGCGCGATTTCGCCGCGCGGCGCATCGATCGCGCCTACGCCGCCTTTGTCTGGGGCGTGCCCAACCCCGCCACCGGGGAGATCGCCGCCAATATCGGCCGCAGCCCCGTTCACCGCAAGAAGATGGCGGTTGTCGCCGACGACCGCGGGCGGCCGGCGTTGACCCGCTACCGGGTCGAGCGCGCCTTTGGCATCGCGGCGGCTCTGCTTGAATGCCGGCTCGCCACCGGCCGCACCCATCAGATCCGAGTGCATCTGGCGCATTTCGGCCATGCGCTTATCGGCGATCCGGTTTATGGCACGCGCGTCGGCCGGGCCGCCGCCCGTTCCGGTGCTGCCGCGGCCCGCATCGCCGCCTTTCCGCGGCAGGCGCTGCACGCGCGCCGGCTCGGTTTCACGCATCCCGTCGACGGCCGGCCGCTGAGCTTCGACAGCCCGCTGCCGCCCGACCTTCACGACCTCTTTACTAATTTAGAGGGATTTTAAACTGGACAAAACCTTACTATATTACTAAGGTATCTGAGGTCGTTCGGTACCGCAGGACGATCGCGTGTGACGGACGTTTACCCCACGCAAAGCACTTCAATCGGAGCAACGAAGCTAAAAATGGCCACTCTCTCGGTCCCTTCCATTTCCTCTGAAGGAAACCTGACCCGGTATCTCCAGGAGATCCGTAAGTTTCCGATGCTGGAACCGGAATAGGAGTACATGCTCGCCAAACGCTGGAAGGAGCATGAGGACCCGCAGGCCGCGCATCGCCTGGTCACGAGCCACTTGCGGCTCGTCGCCAAGATCGCGATGGGCTACCGCGGCTATGGATTGCCGCTTTCCGAGCTGATCTCGGAAGGCAATGTCGGGATGATGCAGGCGGTCAAGCGCTTTGACCCCGACCGCGGCTTTCGCCTCGCGACCTACGCGATGTGGTGGATCCGCGCCGCGATTCAGGAATACATCCTCCATTCGTGGTCGCTCGTTAAAATGGGGACGACCGCGGCGCAGAAAAAGCTGTTTTTCAACCTGCGCAAATTGAAAGGCCAATTGCAGGCGATGGAGGAGGGCGATCTCTCGCCCGAAAACCTGAAAAAGATCGCGACCGAACTCGATGTGCCAGAGGCCGATGTCGTCAGCATGAACCGGCGGCTGGCGAGCCCCGACCATTCGCTGAATGCGCCGTTGCGCAGCGACAGCGAGGGCGAATGGCAGGATTGGCTCGTCGATGAAAGCGAAAGCCAGGAAACCAGGCTTGCCGACCGCCAGGAGCTGGGCCTGCGCCGCGATCTCCTCGAAAAGGC
>DASXMC010000292.1:0-2451 GCA_036495885.1 Allostellaceae bacterium
GGGTGCTGCCCGATTTGCTCGACACGATGAACAAAGTGCGCGCCGGGTCGATGCGACTTTCGAAATCGCGGATCTGCGCCGGATCGGTCGAATCGAGAACGTGCAGCGTCGGAAAGCCCGGCTTTGAGCCGAAGGTTTGGGTAAACACCTCGGGGCCCAGGCTCGACCCGCCCATCCCGAGCAGCAGCACATCCTTGAACCCGGCGCTTTTCACATCCGCGGCAAAATCTTCGAGTTGTGCAGCCGCCGCGATTTGCTGATCGACGATGCCAAGCCAGCCGGTCCATTTTGCTTCGTCGGTCTCGGTCCACAACGAGGCATCACCCGCCCACAGCCGCCGCACTTTGCCCTCGCGGCGCCAGTCTTCGAGCGCCTCCTGCACCTCCTTGTCGATCGGCGGCGGAAGCTTCGAGCTCATCGCGTTCAGCTTGGCGCCGAGCACGGTGCGGCGCTTTTTCTGGACCGCTGCGTAGAGTTGGTCGGCGGCGTCGGCAAATTGCCGCACTCCATCCTCGACCAGCTTTGCGGTCACCGCATCGATCGAAATACCGGCAGCGGGCAGCGCCGCCATGACCGCTTTGGCCGCCTCGACATCCTCTTCGAGGCTCGCACGCGGCCGGCCATGGTCGCGATAAGCGTCCATCGTCGCCGGCGGCATGGTGTTGACCGTATCCGCGCCGATCAGCTCGTCGACGTAGAGCACATCGCTGTACGCCTTGTTCTTGGTGCCGGTGCTGGCCCATAAGAGGCGCTGGCTTTGCGCCCCCTGCTGCGCCAGGCGCTGCCAGCGATCTTGGCTGTACAATTCTTTAGAGTGTTGATAGGCGAGCTTGGCGTTGGCGATCGCGACCTTGCCCTTGAGCTTTTCGAGCCGCGCCTTTTCCGAAGGATCGCCGGCTGCGGCGATGCGCTGGTCGAGCGCCTCGTCGACCAAGGTGTCGATCCGGCTGACAAAAAAGCTCGCGACACTCGCCACCTTGTGCGGGTCGCCGCCTTTCTTAGCGAAGGCTTCGAGACCGGCGATATAGGCTTCGGCTACGTCGGAATAGACCTGCTGCGAAAATAAGAGCGTGACGTTGATGTTGATCCCTTCGCCGATCAGCGTGCGGATCGCCGGCAAGCCGGCCTTGGTGCCCGGCACCTTGACCATCAAATTCTCGCGCCCGACCTCGCGCCACAGCCGGCGCGCCTCCTCGATCGTCTCATGCGTCTTCATCGCCAGGTAGGGCGAGACTTCGAGGCTGATAAACCCGTCGCGGCCCTGGGTCTGATGATAAACCGGGCGCAATGCGTCGGCACCTTCCTGGATATCGCGGACGGCCAGTTCCTCGAACAGCGCCCCGGGATCGAGGTCGCCGGTTTGCTGGGCGGCGGCGATCAGATCATCGTAATCGTCGCCGTGGCCGATGGCTTTTTCGAAGATCGACGGGTTTGACGTGACGCCGCGCAGCCCGTCATCGGCGATCAATTGGGTCAGCTGTCCGGTCTTGAGCAATTCGCGGCTGACAAAGTCGAGCCAGACCGACTGGCCGAATTCGTTGAGTGCTCTCAGCGGATTGGGCATCGCAATTACTCCTTCCGCGCGAGCTGCTCTTTGGCAGCCGCATAAACGTGTTCCGGGGTAAAGCCGAAGTAGTTGAGCAAATCCTTCAGCGGCGCCGACGCACCAAAGGTTTTCATGCCGATTATCGTGCCCTGGGTTCCGGTATAGCGGTCCCAGCCCAGCACCGAAGCCTGCTCGACCGCGACCCTTCTGCTGACGTGCGGCGGCAACACCGACGCGCGGTAGGCTTCGTCCTGCTGCTCAAACAATTCCCAGGACGGCATGCTGACGACGCGCGCGCCGACCCCCTCGGCTTTGAGCTTTTCATAGACATCGACGCAGACCGCGACTTCGCTGCCGGTTCCGATCAGGATCACCTCGGGGGTGCGGCCGTCGCCGGCATCCGCCATGACATAGGCGCCGCGCGCGACCCCGCTCGCCGGGGCATAACGCTGACGGTCGAAAGTCGGCAAATTCTGCCGCGAGAGGATCAGGCAGACCGGCTGGTGTTTTCCCTTCAAAGCGACCCGCCATGCCTCGGCGGCCTCGTTGGCGTCCCCCGGCCGCAACACGATAAGCCCGGGAATGCTGCGCAATCCGACCAGCTGCTCGACCGGCTGGTGGGTCGGGCCGTCCTCGCCGACCCCGATCGAATCATGCGTGAAGACCCAGATGACCGGCAATTCCATCAACGAGCTGAGCCGGATCGGCGCCTTCATGTAATCCGAGAAGATCAAAAAGCCCGAGCCGTAGGCGCGCAGTTTCGACACCGACATGCCGTTGCAGATCGAGCCCATCGCATGTTCGCGGATGCCGAAGTGGAAATTGCGCCCGGCCCGGTCGTCTGCCTCGAAATCGCCGGCCTCCGGAAAGGTCAGCCGGGTTTTGGTCGACGGGGCGAGATCGGC
>DASXMC010000293.1:0-1964 GCA_036495885.1 Allostellaceae bacterium
CACCTGCGACGCGAACTGGAAGCGGAAGCGCGCGCGACGATCCGCTTTGAGACCCCGCCCGGCAAGCAGCTGCAGATCGATTTTGGCGAACGCCGGGTGTCGATCGGCGGCGAGAACGTAAAGGTGTACTTGTTTGTGGCAACGCTGGGCTAGTCGCGGCGGCTCTATGTCCAGCCGTTCCGCAACGAGCGCCAGGAGAGTTGGTTTGCCGGTGTCGAAGGCGCGTTCCAACACTTTGGCGGAGTTACCGAAGAGGTGCTGCTCGACAATGATCGCGGGCTGGTCGCACGTCACGACCGGGAAACCCGCGAGGTCGAGTTCAATGCCCGCCTGCACGCGTTTGCCAAGCATTGGGGTTTTCGGCCGCGGGCCTGTGCGCCGTATCGGGCGCGCACCAAGGGCAAGGACGAGCGCGGCGTCGGCTACGTCAAGAAGAACGCCATCGCCGGGCGACACTTCGAGAGCTGGCCGGCATTGGAGGCTCATCTCGACGGATGGGTTCGCGATATTGCCGACCAGCGGGTGCACGGCACGACCGGAGAGGTGCCGATCGAGCGCTTTCGGCGGGCGGAGGCGGGCGCACTGCGCTCGCTTGCCGGCGTTCCCGCGTTCGAGACGACGCGCGAGCTGGTGCGCAAGGTGCAAGCCGATTGCGTGGTCGAGATCGACAGCAATGCCTATTCGGTGCCGTGGCGGCTGATCGGCGAGACAGTGCGCGTGGTGATCGCCGGCGGCGTGCTGCGCGTCAGCCATGCCGGGCGCGAGGTCGCGGTTCACCCGCGCCGGAGCGGCCGGTTCGAACGGGCCGTCGATCCGCTGCACTATGCCGGGGTCGTCGGCTCTGGCCCCAAACCGCGTGCCGAGATCAGCCGGCTTCCCGACGCCAACGGCTCGACTGAGCTGTTGCGGCCGCTGCTCGAATACGAGCGACTGGTCGGGGGACATTGGTGATGGACCACGATCATCTGACCGCAATGCTCAATCGGCTCAAGTTAACAGCGATCCGTGACCAGCTCGACAGTCTGGTCGACGAGGCGGCACGGCGCGAGCTGACGATCCGCGAGGCCCTGTCTCTCTTCTGCGAACGTGAGATCGGCCGTAAGGACGAGCGCCGCATCGAGATGAGCATTGGGCTGGCGCGCTTTCCGTTTGTGCGCGATCTCGATGGTTTCGATTTCGCCGCCCAGCCTTCGATCGATAAAAAGCAGATCCGCGAGCTTGCGGCCGGGCGCTTTATTGCCAATGCCGAAGCGGTGCTGTTGCTGGGGCCGCCCGGAGTCGGCAAGACGCATCTGGCCGTGGCCAGCGGGCGCCAGGCGATCCTGGCCGGCTATACGGTGCTGTTCATGCCGGCACCGACTCTGGTCGCCCAGCTTGCCAAGGCGCACAGCGACGGCCGGCTCGAGGACCGCCTCACCCATTTCGGCAAACCGAAGCTATTGATTGTCGACGAACTCGGCTATCTGCCGTTTGAAGCCAATGCGGCGCATTTGTTTTTTCAGCTCGTCTCGCGGCGCTACGAGCGCGGCAGCATGCTGATCACCAGCAATCGCGCGATCGGCGAATGGGGAAATGTGTTCGGCGATGCGGTTGTGGCAACCGCCATCCTCGACCGTCTACTGCATCACAGCCACGTCATCACGATCCGCGGCGACAGCTATCGGTTGCGTGAAAAGCGGCGCACCGGTTTGCTGAAGGCGCCGGTCTTGGCACAGAGCGTGCCGGCATAAGCATGAGCAAAGGCTTGCCCAGGTGGGCAAACAGGCAACCTCCCACGCGCGCCGCTCCGTCGCTCGCAAAGGCACTGCGCGACGCGCGCGGGGCCCTCCTGTTCGCTACCTGGACAAGCCACCCCAGCCCCGCGTCTCGGGGCAACCGCTTAAAGGGGTCCAGTTTTTTATGTCGTAAAGGGTCCAGTTCCGGGCGTCGCGTGACAGAAAGGACATCCGCGGGCCGAGCGAGAC
>DASXMC010000294.1:0-1869 GCA_036495885.1 Allostellaceae bacterium
GGCGACTGCGCCAATTTCCCGACCCGGTTTGCCAGCGGCCGGGTGCGGCTCGAATCGGTGCAGAACGGGGTCGACCAGGCGCGCGAAGTGGCTGCCCGCATCGCCGGCAAGCGCGTCACCCACTATGACAAAGTGCCGTGGTTCTGGAGCGATCAGCGCGACCTCAAACTGCAGATCGCCGGCCTGACCGCGGGCCACGACGCGGCGGTGCTGCGCGGCGATCCCGAAGGGGGCAGCTTCTCGGTGTTATGCTTTTCTGGCGAGCGGCTGATCGGTGTGGAGTCGGTGAACCGGCCCGCCGATCATATCGTTGCCCGCCGGCTCCTCGCCCTCGCCCATCCCGGGCTCACGCCGGCCCAGAGCGCCGATGAAAGCTACGATTTGAAGGCGCATATGGCGGGCCGGCGGTGACCGGCGACATCCTGATCAAGGATGGGCTCGTCATCGACGGCAGCGGCCGGGCGGGTGAGACCGGCGATGTGCTGGTCCGCGACGGCCGGATCGCCGAGATCGGTGCGTCCTTACCCGAAAGTGCAGCCGAGGTGATCGACGCCGCAGGGCTCGCGGTCACTCCCGGGTTTATCGACATCAAGACCCATTCCGACTTTACTTTGCCGATCAACCCCAAGGCCGAGAGCAAGGTAAGGCAGGGGGTGACGACCGAAATCATCGGCCATTGCGGTTTCTCGACGGCGCCGGTCCTGCCCGGTAAGCTCGAGCTGATCCGCGATTATCTCTCCGCCAGCGCGCCCTGGCTGCCGTTTCGCGAGATGCGCTTTCCCGAATACCTCGACACCTTTCCGGCGACCGCGGTCAATGCCGGCATGCTGGTCGGTCACCATACACTGCGGCTCAATGTGATGGGCATGGATGCGCGACCGCCAAGCCGGGCTGAGCTCGCGCAGATGACGGCACTTCTCGAAGAGGGGCTCATGGCGGGGGCGCTCGGGCTCTCGACCGGGCTGTTCACGCCGCCCAGCAGCTATGCCGGCCGCGACGAGATCGTCGCCCTCTGCACCGTGCTCAAGCGCCACAACGCCGCCTATTTCACCCATCTGCGCGACGAAGCGAACAAGGTCGAGGAGGCGGTCGAGGAAGCGATCGACATCGCCCGCACCTGCGGCGTCCATGTCGAAATCGTACATTTGAAATGCTCCGGCATGGACAATTGGGGTAAGGCCGCGCGCATCCTTGCGATGATCGAGGCGGCGCGGGCCGAGGGCCTCGCTGTCGATTGCGACGCTTATCCCTATGCCGCCGGCAGCAACCCGCTCAAAAACCTGCTGCCGCAATGGGTGCAGTCGGGCGGCATCGACGCGATGCTGGCGCGCCTGGCGTTACCCGAGACCCGCGCCCGCATCCGCACCGAGCTTGAGCGCGACGGGCTCAACAATTGGGGTCGGATCCCGTCCTGGGACTGCGTGCAGGTCTCGATCTCGCCCAATCTGCCCCAGCATGCGGGAGAGACGTTCTGCGCCCTTGCGGCGGCGCGCAATGCCGACCCGGTCGATGTCGTCTGCGATTATCTGATCGAGGACGGCGCGGCAACGCGGGTGCTGATCACCTCGATCGCCGAGGACGATATTCGCGACATCGTGCGCTCGCCCACGGCACTGGTCGGGTCCGACGGCAATTGCGTCGCCGATTACGGCATCGTCAGCCAGGGTATGCCGCATCCGCGCTTTTACGGCACCTTCCCGCGCATCATCGGGCGTTACGTGCATGAGGAGCGGCTGCTGCCGCTCGAAGCCGCGATACGCAAGATGACCGGGGCGACGGCTTCCGCATTGCGGCTCAGCGACCGCGGTCTGTTGCGCGAAGGCTGGCGGGCGGACATCGCGATCTTCGATCCTGCCGATTTCCGTGACC
>DASXMC010000295.1:0-1837 GCA_036495885.1 Allostellaceae bacterium
GGAAACCGCCGCTCGAGCCGGATCCAGTCGGTCGTCGGCTCGACATAGGGCAACAAGGTATTCGGCGTTTGTCTGCGGCTGATGCCGCGGGCGATACCCTGGACAACCGCGCGATGGACGTGCCACGGGTAGGAGTCGAGCCACACCCAGGCGTTATGTCCGACCTCCATATGGCGGATCACACTCTCCTTGTAGTTGGCGATGATGCGCCATGCATGAGCGTCGACGAGGCCGATCAACGGTTCATTTGCCACCGCCTGATCGCCGACCCGTAACGTCAGGTGGGTAATCGTTCCATCGGTCGGCGCAAGGATTTTGGTCTGGTCGAGCTGCCACTGCAGGTAGGCGATATCCGCCGTGATCGCCTTTACCGTCGCCTCGTGCAGCGCCTCTATTTGCCGCTCCTTGGCGACGGTCGTGTCGGCATCGTTTAGCTCTGCGGCAGCCTCCTGCGCAGCGGCGGTTGCCGATTCGAGCGCCTGACGCGACAGGAACCCGGATTTGGCGACCGGTTCGGCGCGTGCCAGATTGTCCTCCGCCAGCCGCGCCCTCGCCGCGGCGCCGTCGCGCACAGCTTTTGCCGATTTGATCAGGTCGTGATCGACCGCGAGTTGCGCTTCGGCCTCGACCCGCTTCGCCTGTTGCTGCGCGAGGGAAAGCCGAAACGGCGTCGGGTCGATTTCCGCGAGCAATGTTCCTTTGGTTATCCTCTCGTTGTCGACGATCGGCACCGCGACGATGCGGCCGGTAATCCACGGGGCGATGGCGACGAGATCGGAGGTCACATAAGCGTCGTCGGTATAGGCAAAGACATAGCTTGATCCCCAATAGAGGCCGAGCGCCGCCGCCAACCCTGCCAGCACCAGCAGCACCCGGCGGCGATAGCGCCGCGCCGCGGCGATCTCCGGGTCGACCGTGACCGGTTCGGGTACCGCCCGAATGACGGCGGGGGCCGGCCCGGGCAGCCGCGCCTGGACCGCGGCGGCTCCGTCGCCATGGGGAGGATTAGGCTGGTTGGCATCCGGCATCGGTGGCACCGATCACGCGATTGCGGGGTGCGGTCAGCCCGCTCACCCTTTTCACATCACTTTCATAGCATCAATCGGCCGCGTCCGCAGGACCGGGGAGTTCTGCCGGCTGCACCCGACAGCCTCGCTGTTGCAGGCGGAGACGTCGCAGATATAAAGCCGATTTCTTAAATTTGGCGGGCCAGCTCGACCGACTTCTTGCATTCTTGTGGCCGCACTTATCGCGACCAGTCGAATTCGACATCGGCGGCTGCGAGCAAATCGGGCCCGCAGCGCTCTGCGATGCGCGCATGCTGCACGGCGGAGGGCTCGACTCGATAGCGGCGGCTCAGCCTTGCCGCCTTGGCTGCGTCAAACGTCGCCAACTGTCGGGCAATCAGTTCGCCGACCCGGCGCGAAAAGGGACCGGTTTGCTGCTCGATGTAAACGACCCGCAGTGCGCCGGGGCGGGCCGGGTCCTGACGCATTCGTTGCGCGAGCCAATAATCGATCGTCTCCACACCGCGCATCGGGTCGCCGGTTGAGGGATCTCGGCCATAAAGGCCATCAAATACGTAGAATTCGTCGGGCGATCGCCGGCAGCCGGCGATCGCATCGACGGCCGGCATCCCGCCCCCCGAATGTGCGGTCAGGATCAAGCGGTCCGGTGCGAGCGTCACACCCGCCCGAGGCAGGGCTGCGGCGAAGAGCGCGAGAGCGTCGTCGACCAGCCGGTCGAGCCCGCCCGCGAGCAGCGCCGGAAAATCATACCAGCTGTAACGCAGCCAATTGCCGCGCGGCAGCAGCGCCAAGGTGGGACGGCTTCGCCG
>DASXMC010000296.1:0-2354 GCA_036495885.1 Allostellaceae bacterium
GGCGCACCAACCGTGCTGAATGCCGCTAACGAGACCGCGGTGCACGCTTTTCTCGAGGGCAGGATCGGGTTTCTGGACATCGTCGATACGGTTGAACGCACGCTGGCGGCGGTCCCGGCCGACAATCTCGAAACCCTTGCCGACGTACATAGATATGACCGGGCGGCTCGGGATGTGGCGGCGCAGCTGACCCGCCACAGTCCTCGGCAGCAGGCGGCTGCTTTACCGGTGGGTTTGCCATGATCGCATTCGTCCATCACGGGCTCGACTACATCGTCCCGTTTCTGTTCGTCCTAACCGTGCTCGTGTTCGTGCACGAGTTCGGGCATTTTTATGTGGCGCGACGCAACGGTGTGCGCGTCGACGTTTTTTCGATCGGATTTGGCCCAGAGCTGTTCGGCTGGCACGACCGCGCTGGGACGCGCTGGAAGTTCAGCGCGATCCCGCTCGGCGGCTATGTCAAGATGTTTGGCGACGGCGACCCGAGTTCGGGCCTGCCCGCGGCGGGGCTCGCTCACATGACGCCGGCCGAGCGAGAGGTTTCGTTTCACTTCAAGCGGTTGGGCCAACGTGCGGCAATCGTCGCCGCCGGGCCGGCAGCGAATTTTATCTTTGCCGTGGTCGTGCTGGCGCTGCTGTTTATGACCTTCGGACAGCCGTTTACACCGGCCCAGGTAGGCCAGGTTCAAGCCGGCAGCGCCGCGGCCCAGGCGGGGATCAAACCCGGCGATGTCATCCTCAGCATTAACGGGTCGGCGGTGCGCAGCTTTGAGGATGTGCAGCAGGATGTCCGCCTCAACCCCGGGGTGCCGATGACCATCGTTGTGCGGCGAGACGGTCATCAAATTACGGTTCAGGCGACACCCCAAAAGTCGGAACTGACCGATCGCTTTGGCAACCGCTATGAGATCGGCCTGCTCGGGATTGCTCATAAGGGAATAGACTATGTCAGGCGCAATCCGGCAACGGCGGTGCTGCAGGCGGGCGAGCAGACCTGGGATCTTTCCGCCTCGACGTTGAAGGCAATGTGGCAGATCGCCATCGGCGTGCGTGGTACCGACGAACTTGGCGGACCATTGCGCATTGCCCAGATGTCGGGCGACGTCGCCCGGGGTGGTGCGGTTCCGATCATCTGGTTTATGGCGGTATTGTCCATCAATCTAGGGTTGATAAATCTTTTCCCTGTTCCCGTACTTGACGGCGGGCATCTGCTGTTCTATGCCGCCGAAGCGCTGCGCGGAAAACCGCTCGGCCAGCGTGCTCAAGAATATGGATTTCGCATCGGCCTCGCGCTGGTTCTTACACTGATGGTCTTTGCGACCTGGAACGATCTTGTCCACCTTCGGATCGTCGAGTTTGTAAGGGGGCTCGTGACCTGACGCGAAGGTAGTTTCGGGGGATGGGGTTTCGAGTCGGGGGTGGGGGGTTTTGCGCTTCAGCGGACGGAAGTATGTGCCGTGGGCGATGGCTTGCGCTCTCGCCCTGGCGACGGCAGGATGGTCTGGGTCGATGATCGCGCAAACGAGCGGCGGTGCTTCGGCGCGATCGGGAAATGGCGGTCAGGCTCAATCACAAGGGGCCCCGACCGCGGCGCCAAAATTCGAGAGTGGCATGTCGCCTTCTACCGCGCCCTTGGCGGCTCAGCCTGGGATCGGTGCGGCGGCGGGTGGAGCGCCGGGCCCAAACCTCGGAAGCGGGGTCAGCTCACCCGCGCCGCAGCCCGCACCAGCCCCTCAAAACCAGCCTGGACCGGCCGGCGGGGTTCCGCCGGCCCAATCTTCTCCCGCGGCACCGAATCTCGAAAGCGGCATGACGCCGGCCACACCGCAGCCGCCGGCATCGGGTCAACCGGTAGCGCCAAACCTCGAAAGCGGCGCGACGCCGCCGGCGCAGCCGCAAGCGCCGGCCGCTCCTGAATTGAAAAGCGGGTTGCCGCCGATCGCGCCGTCCGCTCCCCTGCCCACTCCGGCTCCGGCTGCGGGTCAGCCGACCGCACCGGCGGCGACGCAACAAGTGCCACAAGCCCCAGCTCAGCCCCGCCGCGCGCGCCGGCCGCGGTCCCGGCCGGCCGCCGCGACTCCGTCCGGCGCCACGCCGGGCCTGCCAGCAGCTGGCGCTCTTGCCGGCCGGGCGCTGCCAGGGCCGGCTGTGCCGTCGATGGGCGGGGGTGTGGTCGCGGACATCCGCGTCTTGGGAACGCAGCGGATCGAGCCCGAGACGGTCCGCTCTTATCTCCAGATCCAGCCCGGTGAGCCGTGGGACGCCGAAAAGCTCGATGCTTCGCTAAAGGCGCTGTTCGCCACCGGCCTATTTGCCGATGTTAATTTGAGCCGCGAGGGCAATGTCCTCGTCGT
>DASXMC010000297.1:0-4717 GCA_036495885.1 Allostellaceae bacterium
TCCAAAAGCGCGAGACGATGCGGCGCAGATTGTGCGCGAAGCTGCCGATGTCGCCGCTCGCCCGCAAATCCTGCGCCCGCAAGCTCGTGTAGCGGTCGAGCCGGATCAGCATGTCGGAAATGTTGCGGTCGACCAAGTGGGTAAGCCGCTCTTTAAGGTCAGGCCCTTGCGCTCCGGTCAGGCTGACGGTCGCGTGCAACACGCGGTCGTCGCGCCACGATTTGAGGCCGCGGCGATAGAGGCCGGCATGCGCCGATCGCCCGAAAAACGCACCCCAGCCCCAGCGTACAAGGCGGTCGCCAATGTAGTTGTCGACCCCGACCAAGTGCCAGACAGCCGGCGAGTGCCTGATGACCGACCGGATTTCGGCGGCGAGTGCCGGGCTCACGCGCTCGTCGGCATCGGCCTCGAATATCCAGTCGCCGGAAGCGGCGGCGATTGCGGTACTGCGGCGAGCCGCTTCCCTCGGCCACGCCCCTTCGATGATGCGATCGGCAAAAGCGGTCGCAACCTGCCGCGATCGGTCGGTGCAGCGGTCAAGCAGCACGACGATCTCATCGGCGAAGGAAAGCGACGCGAGGCAATCGACGAGTCGGGATTCTTCGTTATGGGCGACGACCACGGCCGACAGGGTGGGCTCGCTCGCAACCCGCGCGGCGGGACGAACGGCGGCAATGTCGGCGGTGCTCATGCGACGGCACTCGCGACGCGGCACCACAGCTGGTGTGCTCCGGCTTCCGCGGCATCGACCGATAGGCTATCCATCAGGGTACCGGTCGTCAGATGATTAAAACCCGGCCCGAACATTGTCTCGGGCCCGTCTGCGGTGCGCACCACCGCGGTGGACGAGCCCCAGGGCGCGTATCTCTCGATCGGGCTCGGACCGAACAGCCCCAAGGTCGGAGCGCCGATCGCGGCGGCGATGTGCATCAGCCCGGTATCGTTGCCGACAAACAGGGCGCAACGGCGCAGTGCTGCCGCCGCAGTCAACAGATCGACCCGGCCGACCAGATCGATCAGCCGATGGGGAGGGACCGTATCGATCAGCGCCAGCGCCTGCCCGCGCTCATGCGCGGCGGCAAAGACCGCCACGCGGGCGCCGGGCAGGAGTCCGTCGGGTCCGGTCAGCCGCAGCGCCAGTTCGGCAAACCGCTCTCCCCGCCATTGCTTGCCGCGCCAATTGGCCGCCGGTCCGATCGCCAGTACCGGTCCGCCGGTGGGCACCAGCATCGCCGCTTGCCGGTCATGCTTGGGTGCGGTCCACAGCCGCGGGCCCGGAGGCGGATCGAGGTCGAACACGTGTGCCAACTGGCAAACCCGGTGCTCGCGTCCGTCGCCTTTGGCGACTACTTTGCGCGTCCGCGCGCGCAAAAGCCAAGCCAGCGCCGAGCCGCGCAAATCGACGACCAGGTCCCAGCGGCGCCGGCCCACGTCGGCGTAAAGCGGTAGCCAATGCAAGGCCATGCGACGCTTCCGCACCGAGATCAGCCGGTCGAGCCGAGGCACGGTCGCAAACAAGGGTGCCGCGACCGGCCCTGCCGCGATCGTCAGCCGCGCACCGGGATAGCGATCGATCAGGTAGTGCAGGATACCGGTCGAAAGCACCGCATCGCCAATGCGGGTCGCGGTCACAAAGAGGATGTTCATTCGCCTGCGCCGCCTTATATCCGCCGCCCTCTGGCTTGCCAAGGTGCACGGCCTATCCCATTTAGCGGGTTTGTGCGGCTCTGATTGACCCAAGCCATGGCCGACGCCCGTTTTACCCTGCTCGAAGACCGCGGCATCCTCGCCGTCGGCGGGCCCGATCGCCGCACGTTTCTGCAGGGGCTGGTGTCCAATGATGTCGACAAAGTCGGTCCGGCGCAGGCGTGTTACGCGGCGTTGCTGACGGCGCAAGGTAAGTATCTCTTCGATTTCATGATTATCGAGCTCGACGACGCGCTTCTGCTCGACGGCGAGCGCGCGCGCCTGGCCGATCTCAAACGGCGCTTATCGATGTACCGGCTTCGCGCCAAGGTGACGATCGACGAGCGCCCCGATCTGGCTGTGGCAGCGGCGTTTGGCGAGGATGCGCTCACCGCCCTCGATCTGCCGGGCGAGCCGGGCCGCGCCCGCGCCTTTGCCGGCGGGGTCGCTTATGTCGATCCCCGGCTCACGGCACTCGGAGCGCGCTTCGTATTGCCGCGCGACGCCGCGCCCTCCGCTCTCGCCACGGCAGGCCTCCCGGAGACCGGGTTCGAGGCCTATGACCGGCTACGCCTCAGGCTAGGTGTCGCCGACGGCATCCGCGATCTCGTCCTCGAAAAATCGATTCTGCTCGAGGCGGGGTTTGACGAATTAAGCGGCGTCGACTGGAACAAGGGCTGCTACATCGGCCAGGAATTGACCGCCCGCACCAAATACCGCGGCCTCGTCAAACGCCGGCTGATGCCGGTTGCGATCGCCGGCTCGCCGCCGGCTGCGGGGACCCCGATCCTAGCCGATGGGCGCGAGGTCGGAGAAATGCGGTCGAGCCGCGACGGGCGGGGCTTGGCGCTGCTGCGCATCGATGCGGGGCTGATCGGAAAGCGGCTCAGCGCCAGCGACGCTGTCGTGATCCCCGAGCCGCCAAACTGGATGCGCCTCCCCGAAGAGGACGAGAAAATCCCCGCTCCGTGAACGTCAGCCGCGGCCGACAAACGGCATCTTGGTCGCCATCACGGTCAGGAATTGGACGTTCGCTTCCGGAGTCACGGTCGCCATGAACACGACCGCGCGCGCGACGTTCTGTACGTCCATTGTCGGCTCTTCGATGACCGTGCCGTTGGCTTGCGGGACGCCGCGCTGCATGCGCTGGGTCATCTCGGTCAGCGCGTTGCCGACGTCGATCTGACCGCAGGCGATGTCGTATTTGCGGCCGTCGAGCGAGGACGATTTGGTGAGCCCGGTGATCGCGTGCTTGCACGAGGTGTAGGCGACCGAATTCGGCCGCGGCACATGCGCCGAGATCGAGCCGTTGTTGATGATGCGGCCGCCCATCGGCTTCTGGTCTTTCATGATCTTGAAGGCTTCCTGGGTGCACAGAAAGGATCCGGTCAGGATCGAGCTGACGACCGCCTGCCAGCGCTCGAAAGCCAGCTCCTCGATCGGTGCGGCGGCGCCAAACCCGGCATTGTTGAACAACACGTCGAGCCGGCCGAAGGTCGTTTTCGCCTTGGCAAAGAGGGCGCGCACCGATTCGGGATTACCGACATCGGTCGGCACGCCGAGCCCCTTTCCCTGCAGGCTTTCGATCTCGCCGACGACCGCCTGCAACGGCTCCGGTCGGCGCCCGGCGACGACGACGGCGAACCCTTCGCGCGCCAGCGCCAGCGCCGAAGCCTTGCCGATGCCGCTGCCGCCGCCGGTCACCAGCGCCACCTTGCCGTTCGAATTCATGCTGCTCTCCCGCTGCAAGTGCTGAATTTCCTCGGCGCACGATACCAGCTAATTCCGGGTGTGCTCCAGCCCGCTTACAAGCAGCTTCGCGGGGCTGAAGGGTGTTGCTCTAGTGATGAGCCCCAGAAATCCGATCCACTCAGCCGTCTTGGCCGGACTTGGTCCACGGCTGTCCGGTTTAAATGTCGTGCCATTGGAGTGCCAATTGGCGGGGGTTGAACACGGGTGGCGGCTCGGGTTCGAGCAAGCGGTCCAGACGCCGGCGATGCATCAGGTTGGCGCGCACCAGGCGGGCAAAAGCGAGCGGACTGGTGATGGTGCGCTGCGCGGCTTGCGCCAGACGCAGCAGCAAAAAGGCGATCAGCGCGACCGCGGTCTGGATGCGCACGGCATTCTCGGAGGTGCCGATAAAGCGGCGGATCTTGAGGATCTGCTTGACCCAGCGGAAGAACAGCTCGATCGCCCAGCGGCGCTGGTAGAGATCGGCGATCTCCTGAGCAGTGGCGTCGAGATCGTTCGAGAGGATGCGCAATACCTTGCCGCTATCGAGCCTGAGGCGAACCTCGCGCACGGGATCCTGAAACGGGTTGCGACGCCCGCTTCCCAGCCGCGCCGGCAGATGGCCGATGCGGTCGGAGAGGATCGCACCGCCGCAAACCGCCAATTCCTCGACCACCGCCAACGGGGTGTTGGATTTGAGCCGGGTAACGATGCGGCATTGCGCGCGATCGAGCTTGGCCCACCACGCATAATCGTAATAGCCCAGATCAAAGACATAAGTCGCACCGGGTTCGATCGGCATCGCCTGTGCGGCGGTGATGTCCCCCGGGTCTGTGCCCGAGGGCAGGCTGTTGACCCGAGCCGGGGTGATGGCGGCCTAGATCGGCCGGTCGGCGTCGGGATCGTAGATCACGTGCAGCTTGGCGCCGCACACCCCTTCGGAAAAACGCGCCCAGCCAAGGCTGCGGGCATCGAGCCTGAGCCCGGTGGCGTCAACCAGATAAGTGGTTTCGGCCAGCGCCCGGCGCAGACCGCGATGGGCGCGGGCGATCATCATCGCCAAAAGCTCGCTGAACACCGCACTCGGCCGCTGCGCGTTGGCATCGGCGAGGGTCGAACGCCGCGGCACCTTGGCGCCGAGGTGGTAGAGCCGCGCGGCATGGCTGCGCAAGCCGGTGACGATCTCGCGCAGGCTGGTGGCGGCGGCCAGCTGACCATAGAGCAGCGCCATCAGCTGGCTTTTTGTGGTCAATCGGCGAACCCGCGAACCCGCCCCGTGCGCGGCTACCAGCCCGGCAAA
>DASXMC010000298.1:0-12271 GCA_036495885.1 Allostellaceae bacterium
TGGCAGCGAGCCGTTGACCTTCGTTGCGTTCAACATCAATCCGGAAGGCGTGCCGGCAGTCGTCCCGGAGACGCCGCCCAGGCCATAACCGGTCCGCGCAAGGCGATTTGCCGGAGTGGGTCGGACGGCGTTGGTCTCGAACGACTTTTCCTTCTTGCGGGACCGATGGTTCAAACGGCACCAGCACTTCGCGGCCGAAATAAAGGGCCGCGACGACCGCTCCCATCGTCAAAAAGGTCAACATGGCGGTGATGCTGCGCGACGGGTCGCTAGCGCGGACACGCCCGGGCTCGGGCGGCTGATCCGCCATCTCTATGCTGCTCCCCCAATCATTGCATCTCTTGAAGCTTGATCTCGCTTAGGCGCAGTTTCTGCGCGCGCTCCCGGCTTGGTGTTCAAGCTGCTCGTAGTTTCGACGCGATTGCTCGCGGTGTCGATCGGCTCACAGCGCATAAACATTTAATCGGCAGGATTGGCTCCGCGGTGCTCGCTTCTCGCCCGACCCGCGAACGCATTGCGCACCTCCAGTATGGTTATCGCGACCCGTGAATTTAGATGAAACATTTCGCGGAACCCATGATCGCAAGGCCTTGTTTCTGAGTTGGACTTTGAACCGCAAAGGAAACCACAGATGGATAAGGACCGCGTTGCCGGCGGGGCTAAAAAAGTCGCCGGCGCAATCAAAGAAGGTGTCGGACGGGTCACCGGCGACCGTCAGACCGAAGCCGAGGGAAAAGAGGAAAAGGCACAGGGTCGGGCGCAAACTGCGGTCGGCCATGCCAAGGATGCTGTCCGAGAAATCGTCAACAAGAAATAGTGTTTGTGGGAGGGATCTAAATGGGCCGAGGACTCTTGCTTTGGCTGCTCGGAATTCCGATTCCGATCATCATTCTTTTGTTCGTCTTCCACGTAATTTGAGGAAGGGATCGGAACCAGCGGCAAAAACGGCTGTTTCAGCAACGTGTAAGTTTAACAAAAGGAGGACCGCATGACCAAATCAAACCTGACCGCCACTGTGACGGCGATCCTGCTGGCCTCGTCGCCGCTCGCCTATGCCCAATCGACCGTCGCACCACGGGAAAGCCCCGCAGCGACAAACCCGACCGGAACCGCGATCCACACGGACGAGTTTCGGGCCAGCAAGATGCTCGGCAGCAGTGTCTATGACGTCCAGAACCGTGACATCGGTTCGGTCAAGGATCTGATCATCAACGAGCGTGGGCGGGTCGTAGCCGCCGTTGTAGATGTCGGGGCGTTCCTCGGCATGGGCGGCAAGTATGTCGCGGTCCCGCTGAGCGACCTCAAGACCGACAACAACCGGCTGACTTTGGACATGACCAAGGAACAGCTGCAGCAGGCGCAAGCCTACAATCTCGAAAACCCGAACACCGGTGCGGGCAGCTCAACCTCGCCGGTCACGGGCGGTCGTTTGGGTTCGGAGAGCGGCACCAACCGCTAATGTTGCCAACGCGGCGGGATCCGGGCGAGAACCGGCCCGCCGCGCACCCCCTCCGATATGACATACCGGTGCCTACTGCCGGCGGTTTGCCCCTGCCCCCGGGGTTGCGCTATAACCCGCCCCGCTATGGAGGCCGCGGCATGAAAGCAGGAATTCACCCGGATTATCACGAAATCACGATCGTGATGACCGACGGGACATCGTATCAGACGCGCTCGACCTACGGCAAAGCGGGCGACACGCTGCGCCTCGACATCGATCCGAAATCGCATCCGGCCTGGACCGGGGGTCAACAGCGGCTGGTCGATAGCGGAGGCCAACTCGCCCGCTTCAACAAGCGGTTCCAGGGCTTCGCCATCAAGTCTTGAGAGGCAAAGCGCCGCCCGGTTCACTCGCACGGGCGTACCCTTGACCCTCCTGGCATCGGCACTACATACGTCGCGTGCAATCGCCAATGCGGGATTGTACGACAAACCGACCGGCATCTGGCGCTCAATGCGGATGCCGAACGTGCATTGCTCAATGGAGGATGTGGTCATGGACCGTTTTGATTTTTCCCCGCTGTTCCGCTCGACGATTGGTTTTGACCGGCTGACCCGCTTGGTTGATGCGGCGAGCCGGATCGATAGCGCGGCACTCGCCTATCCGCCTTACAACATCGAAAAGACCGGCGATGACGCCTATCGCCTGACGATGGCGGTGGCCGGCTTCTCGCTCGACGAGGTCGAGCTGACCGTGCACCAGAATTCATTACTGGTAACCGGCAAGGCCAAAAAGGAAGAGGACGAAACCCGCTATCTGCATCGCGGCATTGCCCGCCGCGCTTTCGAGCGCCGCTTTAGCCTCGCCGACCATATCAAGGTCACGGGTGCGAGCCTCGACAACGGCATGCTGCATGTCGATCTGGTGCACGAGGTCCCCGAGGAGGCCAAGCCGCGCAAAATCGAGATCGCAAGCGGCCAGCCGCAGAGCGCGCCCAAGGTGGTCGAGCACAAGCAGGCCGCCTAAGCGCCCGAGCGAAGTGCGACCGAACCGACAGTGACCGCTTGCAGGTGCGGCGGCCATACTGACGACGAAAAACGAGCGCCCCCGGCCACCCGGGGGCGCTTTTTTGCTTTGCCGACGCAGGTTCTCGCCGGCGGACAGCGGTTCTACGCCGCGGCTTGCGGGCGGGCGACTTGCACCGAGTTGGGGCCGTAGCGGTCGCGATAGGGAGCGGTGTCGATCTCTTCGAGGTCGATCTCGCGGTTCAACACCCGCTGCTTCCAGGCCTGGTGCCGGGGCTCGCTGTCGTGGAATTCAGGCATGACCTCGCGGGCAAAGAGCTCGAGACTTTCGCAGATGTGCTCATGCGTGTTCTTGCCCGCCTGGTTTAGAAAGATCACCTGGTCGATGTTCGAGGTCTCGAACCGCTGCAATTTGCGCCGGATCGTTTCGGGTGAGCCGATCAGACCGCCTGAGAGCGCCCGAGCGAGACCTTCGGGATTGGCCCGTTTCCATTTCTCGTATTCGTCCCACAAATTGACTTCGCCCGGCTTGGGCCGCTCGCGGGTCGGGCTCAGGCCGTAAAACCGCAAGGCGAACTGGAAAAACGGGATGCCGTCGGCACGCCGCCGCGCCTCCTCGTCGGTTTTGGCGCACATGAAATAGCTGGTCAGCGCGAGGTTAGGGTTTGCCACATAATCGGCGAGCTTCTCCTGGCGCTTGGTGAAGGCGTTGTAATAGGCGTGGACCCAGGCGTGCGCCGCCTCGGCGGAGAGGAACTGGAAGGCAAGCGCGCCCAGACCGCGACGGCCAGCCATCTCGATCGTCTCCAGTTGCGAGCACGCGCACCACAGCGGCGGGTGCGGCTTTTGCAATGGCTTGGGCACGACGTTGCGCAATGGAAAGTCGAAATAGGGCCCGTGGTATTCGCATCCGCCGTCTTTGAACATCGGAATGATGGCGCGCACCGCGTCTTCCCACACCGCCCGTTTTTCACCAAAGTCACGGCCGAAGGGTTCGAGTTCGGTGCTGCTGGCACTCTCGCCCATCCCGAACTCGACCCGGCCGCGGCTGACGAGGTCGAGGGCGGCGATCCGCTCGGCTACCCGTGCCGGCGGGCTCGTCGTCAATTGCATGATGCCATGCGCCAGCCGGATCTGCTTGGTGCGCTGGCTCGCCGCTCCTAGGAACACCTCGGGGGCCGGCGAATGCGAATATTCTTCAAGAAAGTGGTGCTCAACCTCCCAGGCGAAATCGTAGCCGAGCTGGTCGGCCAATTCGACTTGGTCGAGCGCGTTCTGATAAAGGCGGAGCTCGCTCTCCGGCTCCCACGGACGCGGCAATTGCAGCTCATAGAAGATGCCGAACTTCATCCTTTCCTCCTCGCGGCGCGGCCCGCCTGCGGGACCCATGATGACGGTTGCTGCGGCTGGCGCAAACCTCAACTTGGCGCCGCTGCATGATCGAGCTTCTCTTCGAGGTCAGCCGGAGGTTGGGCGCTGGCGCCGGTCAGCGTGCCCTGTGCGCTTGTCGTCGTCCCCTTGCGCCTCGGATTGCCGCGGCGGCGGTTTAATCTTCGGGCGGCAATTCGTAATTATGCGGCAGCGTCGTCGGACGATTTGGGTCCTGAACCTTCTGCGACTCGGATCGGGTCATCGTCACCGCCGAAATGTCATCCGGGATGGCATTCAGATTCTGAATGTTGCTGGCGCGTTCGGGTGCGCCGATATTGCATCCGGCAACGCCGACGAGGGCCAACGCCACAATTACGCCGACGCGCATTCCGCTCATCAATCGCTCCGTTCAAAAAGGCCGGGACAATTGCTATCGTTGATAGAACCACCCCAGCGCTCGCAACACCAGCGCTATCTCGCAAGCGGGACCGGTCTGTTGTACAAACAGCCATCAGCAGCCTTCAATCCGAGCCTCACTAGTGCGCTCCAGTTCGACCACCCCGGCGAGTTGACGCGACCCCCGCGTCGGCTTAGAACTGCCATGTGATCACGGTGGCGACATCCGTCCGGCGCAGCCGGCGAATTACGCTCCCGAACCCTGGTGGGGTTCGGGTACGCCTAATTCGCTTTTGCTTTGCTGAGGATGACCCCCATGTCGTCAGTTGCTGCTAGCTTTCCTGACACCGATCTCGCTGACTTCGCTTGCTTTTCGGTTCACGCCCACGCCGAGGCGGGGGTGATGCCGCGGGTATTGGAACTGTTTGCCAAGCGCGGCCTCGTCCCGTCCTTCTGGCACAGTGCCGTTTGTGCATCCGATCGGAGCAAGCTGACGATTGAGATCCGGATTGCCGGGCTTGGGCGGGAGATCACGGAATATATCGCCGCCTGCCTGCGGCAAATGGCCTCGGTAGAGGCGGTGCTGAGTTGTGCCGGGATCACGGCGACTGACCCCAGGGTTTGCCGACGCTGATCGGAGGGTTGGGCTGTGTCGTTTGTCGATCATATCCGGCGCTGCAACAATTATGACCCGGCGCGCGCAGTCCCACTGATTGCCGCAGAAGAGCGGATCGGACTCGTGCGTCGCGACAACGCCGCGGCCTTGCGAAACTTCCCCGATGTGTTTCGGGTCGCAGAGGACAGGGTCGAGCTGATCGCCGAGGGCGATGCCGAAGCGATCAGCTTGGCCGTCGATGCGGTTGTCGACGCTCTCGTCGCGGAGCGGCAAATCCCGAAGACGCGCAGCGAAACCTTTGACGTCGCCCCCCGCTGGGGGGCGCCGCCGCTGTTTCACCTCGACCGCGGGGCAGTGCCGTTTTTTGGAACGCGGGCCTACGGGGTTCATTTGAACGGCTGGCGCCGCGACCCGAGCGGCCTCTTGCTATGGATCGGACGGCGCGCCGCCAACAAGAGTGTCGCCCCCGACAAACTCGACAACATCGTTGCCGGCGGCATCGGCAACCGGCATGGCTTGGTCGAGACCCTGTTCAAGGAAGCCGACGAGGAGGCGATGATCCCACCCGATCTGATCGCCCATGCGGTTCCGGCGGGAGCGGTTTCCTACCGGATGGAGACCGCCCTCGGCGTTCGCGACGATGTGCTGTTTGTCTATGATCTCGAAGTGCCGCCCGATTTTGTGCCAAAAAACCGCGACGGCGAGTTTTCCGATTTCCTGCTGATGCCGGCGGCGAGCGTGATCGAGCGTGTGCGCGCCAGCGACGACTTCAAATTCAACGTCAACCTCGTGGTGCTAGACTTCGCGGTGCGCCACGGCCTCTTATCGGCCGAGGATCCCGAGTTTATCGAGGTCGCGACAGGTCTGCACCGCCCGATCGACTAACTCCCCTGTTGTCTGCGGCGGGCGGTCAGTCGGCGCGCCAAGGCAAGACGGTTGCAGCCGCCCTGGCGGCTATAGCGCGCCTCGTGGACGAGCGATCGGACAATCCGCAGCCCTTCTCCGCCGATGCGCCCGACGCCGGTAGAGCGGTCAATCTCGGGCAACTCGCACGCAAGCGGATCGAACGGGATGGCGTCATCGCAGTAATCGATCTCCAACCGTCCTGGTTTGGCCGCAAGCGCGATCTCGATCTGCCCGGGCGCGCCGTCGCCAGGATAGCCATAATCTACGGCGTTGGTGAACAGCTCTTCGAGGATGATCAAGAGCCGCGATTTTTCGCCCTCGGAAAGGTCGCAGCGATAGGCAAATTCCTCGGCAAATTCGATCAAACGCGGAAATTCGCTCACCGACGCGCGCAACCCCAGCACATGCTTCATCGCTTCAAACGGTGAGCTCGAGCCCATCATAAGCGGCGATGATTTCGACCTTGTGGCCATCACGGCTCAGCTCCTCGAACCGGACGGTTTCGCCGAATACCGCTTCGATCATGCGGTCGTCATAGGCGGGCTCGTGATGGAACAGGACGAGGCGCTTGACTTGTGCCGCCTGTGCCAGCTCGACTGCGACAATATTACTCGAATGACCCCAATCCTGCTTTACCGAGACCGTGTCTGCCAAAGAATACATCGCATCAAAGATCAACAAATCGGCATTCCGATAAAAATGCACGAACGGATAAGAGCTGTCGAGCCGGGAATATTTGTGCTCGCAATCGGTCGAGTAAACGATCGTTTTGTCGCCGCGCGAGAACCGGTAACCATAAGAATCGCCGGTGTGAAACTGTTGTATCGGCAGCACCGACAGCCCCGCCACCTGATGGGTTCGGCCCGGCACCAGCTCGACAAATTCGATCGTTGCGGCCAGAGAATTAAAGTCTACCGGAAAGCCCGGCTCCTGATGCTGATGGCGCAGCGCGTCGTGCATCTGCTTGTGGCAGCCATGGATGCGGATAACGTTGCCGGCAATATAGGCCGGCCGAAAAAACGGGAAGCCCATCACGTGGTCCCAATGCAGATGCGACAGGAACACGTTGAAGCAATGCTTGCGCTCCGGGCCACGCTCGGCCACCAGCTTGCGGCCAAATTCGCGCACTCCGGTGCCGAGATCGCACAGCACGAATTCGTCACCACCGGTGACGAGCTCGACACAAGGTGTGTTGCCGCCATAAGCGCCGCGCACCGAGAACGGCAACTCACGATCGATAAAATCGTCGATTGCCTCGGGAGTCGCGAGATCGTGGCCGCGCGCGGCGAGCAGCGCGTCACGCACCTTGTCCCGCACCGCGGCCGCGCCAAGCGGCGCAGGCAGCGAGCCGCGGCTGCCCCAGAAATGAACGCCGAGCGGCGCCGGCTGGGCTGCCGAGCGGGCTCCCGCGGAACCCGCAGCCAGCGCCGCCTCGACTGTGTCAAAGACCGGTATCACTTCGGAAAACCGGCTGATCGCGAAAATCTCGCCGACCACAGCGTTTAGCGCCGCGACGACGATGCGGCGCTCTTTTGGCTTTTGTTTCGAGGCGGCCATCAGCGCCCGCAGCCCGGCGCTCGAAATGTATTCAACCTCCGAAAAATCGACGACGACGTCGACGGTCCCGGCGCGAACCGCAACCAGCAATCGGTCTTGAAACCCGGCGCTCGTCAGGTTGTCAATGCGACCAACCGGTTGCAGCACCAACATGCCGTCCCGTCGCGATTCGCCGATTTCCAAGGGCCAGCCTCCTTCGCTCAACGGAAGCGTACAGCATCGTAGCGATCGCTGGAGGGATCGAGCAAGGGCGAGTGCCAAAAGCTTGGGCTAACCCCAATCCGCATATTGCACAAAAACTGAAACGCTGCCGAAATTTTGACTCCGCGACATTTTGTCGATGGGCTATCGTTTGTCACAGCTATGACCGAACATCATCCCAATCATTCCGCAAATCGCAGAGCCAGATCGGGCGAATTGTCGTTCCCGGTCGATCGCGAGCGTGCGCTCAGAGCACGCCAAGAGGCGGAGGCTCTGTTTGCTCCCAAGCCCCAACCGCGCGTTGCTGAAACTGCGGCATCGCCGAGCGGAGCCGCAGTCGAGAAGCGCGCACCAACGCGGCTTCCTGCCGCGCCGGCGCCAAACGCCCCCCGCGCTTCCGGTCTGGCCGCCGGCGACGCGCTGCCGCAGCCCGCACGGCAGATCCCGGCAGACCATGCGGCGCGTATCCGGACATGGCTGCGCTATGGCATGTCGATCGCCGAAGTGGCGATGGTCTATGGGGTCCAAGTCGGCGAGATCGAGCGGATTTTGCAGCAGGCCTGATCAGCTGGCCCGCCGTTTCGTCCGTGACCTGCGCGCAGCCTTCGGCCTCGCCTCGGCGCTCCGTGGGTTCAGCCAGATCCGGTACGTCGGCAACGCCCGCGCCCCTCGCCCGCGAAAACAGATCGGGCCGGCTGGCCGCACCTGACATATCTCCCGTCGACGCGGCGTCTTGTTCAGCGCCCTCGCGGTTTCGCCGATCCGCCGCCAGAGCAGCAAAGATCCCGAAGCGACGAGCAAAAGCGCGCCGCAGCCAGGAACCGCGTGCTGCCGCAACCGGCACGAGCAGCTGCTCGGTTCGCTCGAGCCGCAGCCTTGCGGCACGCGCGCGGTGGTCGTGTTCGACCCGCGAGACACTGCTGTTCCGTAGCTCTGCTTTCGGCATGGCGCCCTCCATCGCGCGCAAGCACCCGACTGCCGGGCTGGTTAAATTTTATTTAATGCAACGCGTGTGGGCGGCAGTGTGAACGGCCTCACACTGCCGTAGCCAAATCTTGACTGCGCGCCCACTCAGCGAGGCGGCGCCTTTCCTCGGACGTCGATGTCGTCCGCCTGGTTCAAACCCGCTCGTATTCGGCGGAGATATCGCGATTGGTATAATCGGTCAGCAACGCTGTTGCAGCGATCCCGATCACCGAGCAAGCGACGATGTAGAGTGCGATCGGCAAGCTCGAATGGAAGGCGGCGAACAATGCCGTGGCGATGAATGGCGACGGACCGCCGGCAATGATCGAGGCGAGTTGATAGCCGAGCGAGGCGCCGCTGTAGCGCAGCCGCGGCGAAAAGCTCTCCGCTATTAGCGCCGCCTCCGGCCCGTACATCGTCATGATCGGGACCAACGAAACCGCTACCGCGATAAATATCAGAACCGGATGCTTGGTATTGAGAAGAGCGAAATACACAAACCCGAAGATTGCGATAAACACGCAACCGGCTATGTACATGTTTTTGCGGCCGATGCGATCGGACAACGCCCCGGCCACCGTAACCCAGGCAAACCCCAACACCGTCTGCACCAGCAACGCGATCAGCAGGAAATTGCGCGATGCGCCGAGCACCGTCGTACCGTAAGTAAAAATAAAGGTGCCGACGATGTAGCCCGGCGCCTGCTCCGGCATGCGCAAGAGTGCGGTCAAGGCAACCTGCTTGGGCTGCCGCTTCAAGACTTCGAGCACCGGCACCCGCTCGACGCGGTCTTCGGCGACGATCTTTCGGAAAACCGGGGTTTCGAGAATGCCGAGCCGAATCCACAACCCGATCCCGACCATTATGATGCTGAGAAAGAACGGGATCCGCCAACCCCAGGTGTAGAAATGGTCACCCGAGAGCCAGCTGAACACCAGCACCGCTGAATTGGCGAGAAACAACCCGGCCGGCGCCCCGAATTGCGGCCATGAAGCGATGAAGCCGCGATTGTTGTTGGTGCGCGCCCATTCCATCGCCAGCAACACCGAGCCGCCCCACTCGCCGCCGACGCCGATCCCCTGGATCAGGCGAATGAGGGTCAGCAGAACCGCACCCCACACCCCGATGCTGGCATAGCCCGGGACGAGACCGACGGCAAAGGTCGCAAGGCCGGTTACTAGCAGGGTCGCAATCAACGTTGCTTTGCGGCCGATACGGTCGCCCCAGTGACCGAAAATCGCCGCCCCGATCGGCCGTCCGACAAACCCGACAAAAAAGACGCCAAACGCCTGCAGCACGCCGATCAGCGGCGTGGAATGCGGAAAATAGAGCTTGCCGAACACCAAGCCGGTAACGGTGCCGTACAGCAGAAAATCGTACCACTCGATCGTGGTCCCGACGGTGCTGGCGATGACCGCGCGGCGCAGTTGGGCGCGATGCTCGGCGTCCGAGACGCCGGGAACGGGGGTGATTTCGGCTGTCGTCATATTTCCTCCAGAGCTGCCGGGCGGTTGCACCACCCGTTGTGGTTCTTTCGGCGCGCACCGCGCCGAGGCTATTTCTTGTGCGTAAGTTATCAGCGGCGGCCCGGACTGCCAACCAACCGTTTGTTAAGCTACCCGAAAAGTCGCGGGGTACGGCTCAGCCCCGCTCTATTTGCCGGCGATGTCGATGTCGCGATTGGTGTAATCCGGCAGCAACGCCGCCGCGATTACGCTGATTGCGGCACAAGCAAATATATAAAGGGCGATGGCATAGCCCGATTTGTATACGGCAAACAGTGCCGTTGCGATCAGGGGCGCTGGCCCGCCGGCGACGATCGAGGCCAGCTGATAGCCAAGCGAGGCGCCGCTGTAACGCAGCCGTCCCGGGAAGCATTCCGCGATCAACGCTGCCTGCGGCCCGTACATCAGATCGTGCGGGATCAGCGACAACACGATCGCCAGAAACACCCAGCCCGGCACCATCGTGTCGAGCAAGGCGAAATAAATAAACCCGAAGACGCCGGTCGCCACCGCGCCGATAAGATACATGCGCCGGCGTCCAATCCGGTCCGACATATGGCCTGCGAAGGGTATCGTAAAAAACGAGACGACGGAGGCGGTCAGCACCGCAATCAGCAGCGTGTCCCGTGCGATATGCAGCACCGTGACGCCATAGGTGAAGATAAAAGCAGTGAAAACGTAAAACGGCGCCTGCTCACCCATTCGCACCAGCGCGGTCAGCAAAATTTCTTTTGGGTGGCGCTTGACCACCGCAATCGTCGGGCTGGTTTCAAGCTGATTCTGCGCCACAAGCCGAGCAAATACCGGGGTTTCGAGAATGCCGAGGCGGATGTAGAGCCCGATCCCGACCAGAACGATGCTGAGCGCGAACGGGATGCGCCAGCCCCAGGCCAAAAACGCCGGACCCGAGATCGCGCTGAACGCCAGCACCGCCAAATTCGCCAAAAACAACCCTGCCGGCACGCCGAATTGTGGCCACGACGCAATAAATCCGCGATGCGCCGTCGTACGTGCCCATTCCATCGACAGCAGCACCGAGCCGCCCCATTCGCCGCCGACCCCGATCCCCTGCACGGTGCGCAAAATCGTCAGGATGACCGCGCCCCAGATGCCGATCCTGGCATAGGACGGCACAAACGCCACGGCAAAGGTCGCCAATCCCATCAGCAGCAAGGTTGCGATCAGCGCCGCCTTGCGCCCGATGCGGTCACCGTAATAGCCGAAGATCGCCGCTCCGACCGGCCGCGCAACAAAGCCAACGGCGTAGATCGCGAAGGCTTGCAAGGTCCCGACCAGCGGGTCGGATTTCGGGAAAAAGAGCTTGCCGAAGACGAGCCCCGTCACCGTGCCGTAAATAAAAAAATCGTACCATTCGATGGTCGTGCCGATCGTGCTGGCAATTACCGCGCGACGCAGCTGCCGGCGATGCTCGAGTTCGGACAAAGCACCTTGCTCGGCGACCAGGCTCGTCATAATCGTTTCCTCCAATCCGGCTTTGTTCTTGCGCCTCGGTGCCCCTTACCCAATTTCTTAGAGCACCTCACGGATCGACTGCGTTTGTGCCCTGACGAGGGCGAGATCGAAAGAGGCTATTTGGCCGCGCCCCAATCTGCTAACCCCTTGCCATGCCGCTTACCCTCTATAATTCGCTGACGCGCCGCAAGGAGCTTTTCGAGCCGATCGATCCGACGCGGGTGCGAATGTATGTCTGCGGCCCTACGGTCTACGATCGCGCCCATATCGGCAACGGCCGCGCCTTTGTCGCGTTCGACGTGCTCTACCGGCTGCTGCGCGACATCTACGGCAAGGAGCACGTCCGGTACGTCCGCAATATCACCGATGTCGATGACAAGATTATCGACGCAGCGCGCGAGAACGGCGAACCGATCGCGGCGCTGACGCGACGGACGGCAGCCGCCTTTCACGACGATATGGCGGCGCTGTGCGTCCTGCCGCCCGATGTCGAGCCCTGCGCAACCGAGCACATTCCGCACATGATCGCGATGATCGAGCGGCTTATCGTCTCGGGCCACGCCTATGTCGCCGGCGGGAACGAGGCTGCAGGCCATGTCCTGTTCGCGGTCGCCGCCGATCCCGCTTACGGCCAATTGTCCGGCCGCAGCCGCGGCGAGATGATCGCCGGCGCCCGCGTCGAGGTGGCGCCCTACAAGCGCGATCCTGCCGATTTTGTGCTGTGGAAGCCGTCGGAGCCGGATGTGCCCGGCTGGGACAGCCCGTGGGGTCGCGGCCGCCCCGGCTGGCACATCGAATGCTCGGCGATGAGCGA
>DASXMC010000299.1:0-3221 GCA_036495885.1 Allostellaceae bacterium
CCGATCGCGATTGGCCGGCTGGCGCCCTTGACACTAGCGGGTTTAGCTGGCGGGATCAGCGCCCAGCATTCTTAGGAGGAACGCATCATGCGCGCGAACCGGGTCAGAGAAGCATGGGCGGCGGGTCGGGCCGTCGTCAACGGCTGGTGCGGCATCCCGAGCGGTTTCTCGGCCGAGCTGATGGCCCATATGGGCTGGGACTCGCTGGTGATCGACATGCAGCACGGCGTCGTCGACTACAAGGACATGCTCTCGATGCTGCAGGGCATCTCGACAACCGAGGTGACGCCGATGGTGCGCGTGCCGTGGAACGACCCGGCGCACATCATGAAGGCGCTCGACGCCGGCGCCTACGGCATCATCTGCCCGATGATCAACAGCCGCGAGGAATGCGAGAAGTTTGTCGGCGCCTGCCGTTATGCGCCAGCCGGCTACCGCAGCTCTGGGCCGATCCGCGCCGCCCTTTATGGCGGATCCGATTACCAGGAGAAAGCCAACGACACGGTCATCGCCTTTGCCATGATCGAGACCGTCGAGGCGATCGCCAATCTCGACGAGATCCTGTCGGCGCCGGGGCTTGACGCGGTCTATGTCGGGCCCTCCGATCTGTCGATCACGATGGGGCTGCCGCCGGGCCTCGACAAAGACCATGAGGGAATGATCGCCAACCTGAAGAAGATTCTCGACGGCTGTCGCCGCCACGGCGTCAAGGCCGGCATCCATACCGGCAGTCCGACCTACGCAAAGCGCATGTTCGAGATGGGCTACAATTTCGCGACCGTCATGGGCGATGCGGCGTTGATGCGCGCGGCCGGCCAGCAGGTATTGCAGCAGATGCGCGACGGCAATGCGCCGGCCGCAAGGCAGACCGGGCCTTACTGAGCAACGCCTCGGGCGAGCGGGGCGGCGCGTCAGAACCTTTCCTCGCCCGATTGCCGCGTCGCATCCGGGAAATCGCGGTAGAGAGCAAAGAAGACGTCGCGCACTCGGCTATTGACGGCCTGGTGGAACCCCTCTACCGCACCGGCGCGGCTCGACACCTCGGCGAATGCGTCGTCGAGTTGCGCCATTCCGGTGGTCTCGATCATGATGTGGAATTCGGGCAAAAAACTCGGCGCCAAGCCCAGCTTGCGCCGCGTCAGGCGCCACCCTGCGATGCGTCCGCTCTTCTCGAGGTGACCCATATACGCGGCGAAATATTGCGCGAAATCGAGGTCGGAAACTCCTTCTTTCAGGTTGAACCAGCCGTGGTAGATGTCCATTCAACCCCCGCTTCCGGTGTTACCCGACAGGGGCGCCTTGGGTCTCGACGTAGAGCGAATAGACTGACTGGCTTGCCGCCATAAAGAGGCGGTTGCGCTTGAGGCCGCCAAAGCAGACATTGGCGCACCGCTCGGGCAGCAGGATGCGGCCGATCAGGTCACCGTCGGGGGCAAAGACGGCCACTCCGTCCTCGCCCTCGCCGCCGGAGAAGCCGCACCAGACATTGCCCTCGACATCGGCGCGGATGCCGTCGGCATAGCCCGGCATCGCGTCGAAAAAAACCCGGCCGTTGGTTGCCCGCGCGCCGTCATCGACGACGTCGTAGACATGCACCGTCTTTGGCCCGCCGGGCGTGTCGACGACGTAAAGCCGCCTTTCGTCAGGCGAAAAGGCGAGACCGTTGGGCCGCTCCATATCGCCGACCGCGATCGTGATTTCCCCGCTGCGCGGGTCGATGCGATAGACCCGGTATGGCAATTCCGGTGTGGCTTTGTGGCCGAGATAATTGCCGCGGATGCCGGCACCATTGTCCGAGAACCAGATCGAGCCGTCGGATTTGACGACGACATCGTTGGGTCCGGTCAATTGCTTGCCGTCGAACCGCTCCGCCAAGGTAGTGATCGTGCCGTCATATTCGGTTCGGGTCAGGCGCTGGGCGTCCATCTCGCAGGTGACGAGCCGGCCCTGGCGGTCGCGGGTATTGCCGTTGGCGTAATGGGAGGGACGGCGGTACAGGCTGACGGCTCCGCTCTCCTCCTCCCATTTGAGGATCCGGTCGTTGGGGATGTCGCTCCACAGCAAAAAGCGGCCATCGCCGAACCATACCGGCCCCTCGGTAAAGCGGCAGCCGGCCGCGATCCGTTCGATCGCGGCATTGCCGAGCATCAACGACGCAAACCGGGGGTCCAGGATCTTTATGCCGGGATCGGGATAGCGCACGATCGCCGTCTCGGTCATCGGCCGCTTCCTCACCTGGGGTTCAAGAATTCGGGCCGCGTTCCATCGACACAGGCTGCCAGCGGTTAAGGTCACTTTTGACCAGCACCGATGGGTTGACGCAGGACATCGGCCATTTGCCGGAGAGCACCAGCGACAGTTCGAGGCCGACGCGCCGCCGACGCGCCGGGTCGAACCGTGCCGTGGCCGATGCGACATGCGCCGTCAGAATGACCTTGTTCATCCGCAACAGCGGGTTGTTGTCGCCGGGCGGCTCCTTTTCGAGGACGTCGAGCCCGGCGCCAGCGATCATTCCCTCGTCGAGCGCCCTGATCAGCGCCGGCTCGTCGGTGGTGGGCCCGCGTCCGGTCGAGACATAGATCGCAGTCGGTTTCATCTGCCGGAAGTGCTCTTCGCGGATCAGGCGGTGGGCACTTTCGGTCGCTGGCGTGTGCATCGAGATGATGTCGGCGCGGGCCAGCAGCTCGGCGAGGCTGACTGGCTCGACCCCGCGCTCGACCATGACGATCTCTTCGATATACGGGTCATAAGCGATGATGTGCAGGCCAAAGGGTTTGGCGCGCTCGGCGACCGCCCGGGCGACATGCCCAAAGGCGATCAGCCCTAAGGTCATGCCTCTGAGCCGCGGGATCTTGAGGAGCGCCGGGCGGCCTTCCGACCAGCGTCCCTCGCGTACCATGCGATCCTGTTCGATCAGCCGGCGATGGGTTGATAGGATCAAGGTCATCGCATGGTCGGCGACTTCCTCGATAAAGGTGTCGGGGCAATTGGTGACCGGTATGCCTCTGGTCGTCGCCGCTTCAATATCGACGGTGTCGACGCCGACACTGCCGAGCGAGATGATCTTGCAGCGATTGAGCCCGTCGATCATTTTCTTGGTGATCGGGCGGCCCTTTGCATAAAGCGCATCGGCATCCTTGGCGGCAGCGACAAACTCGTCCTCGGACCCCGGCGAGATCTCGTAGATCTCCGCATCGATTGGCGTCAGCGCCTCCATTTCG
>DASXMC010000300.1:0-4890 GCA_036495885.1 Allostellaceae bacterium
CCGGCGCAACATTTCGGCCGCGTCGCGGCGGCGGCCCGCACGGACGAAGCCATCGATAAACTCGCCGTCGATTTCGGGGCCAAGCCCGGCCGGAGCGATCAGGGTCAGGCTCGCGGCCCGCTGCGGCGAGCGTAATGCGACAAGTGCCGCTATCGCACCCCCCATCGAATGTCCGACGAAATGCGCGCGCGCAATGTCGAGCGAGGTCACCGCCGCTTCGACGGTCTCGGCAAAGCTGTCAGGGTCGCCCGAACCTACCTCTTTGATCGATCCGCCATGCCCCGGCAGATCCAGCGCCACCGTGCGCCGCGCTTCGGCTAATGCCGGCTGGACGAACATCCAGCTGTTGAGGTCGCCGCCAAAGCCGTGGATCAATATGACGGGAGTGCGGGGGCCATCGCCCACCTCGAAATAGCGCAGGCGCCGGCCGTCGGCGTCGAGGTCGCGCGTGGCCGCCTTCTTCTCGACTTCTGCGTCCTCGACCGCGGGCTCGGGGATTGCGAATTCGCGGACAAAGGCGTCGATCTCGGCGTCGGAAACCGCCAGGGGCGCCGAGACCGCCAATAGCGCGCCGACCGGCAAGGCCGCACCGGCAGCGGCGACGATGCGGCGCAAGGTGCCGGCTTCGGACGCCTCGACGGTGTTGGTGATTTTGGTCGTTTCGATTTCGAGGATTTCTTCGCCCGGCGCGAAATCCTGTCCCTCACGCTTGAGCCAGCCGACGACCTTGCCTTCGGTCATCGTCAGACCCCATTTCGGCATCGTGATCGGAAAGATCGCGGAATTGCCCATCACACCCTCAACTTTCCGCTGATGATGCGAATGCCAAGCCTGGCATCGGTCGATCGAACCCGGCTCCGGCCTAATCTTCACCATCGAGTTCGGGATAGTGGCGGAAGATCCCGTATTGGTTGAACGGGATGCGACGGTCGGAGGCAAGATAGGCGGCGATATGCGGGCGCTTCGCCACCCGGTCATGGAGGGGGGCAAGGCGCGGGTATTGCGCGGCGAGCGCCGCCATCCGCCGCGGAAAGGCGAAGCGCAGCCCGGCAATCATCTGGAACAGCGACAGATCGGGATAGCTCAGTTCGGTCCCGATCAGCATCCCGCTGGACGACGGGTTGCGCGCCAATACGTTTTCGAAATAGCCGAGATATTTGGGCATGCGCGCGCCCCGAAAATCGGCCGCGCGGGCGCGCGCCTCGGCGCGTTGGTCTTCGTAATAGAGGCTGCTGGCGATCGGATGGTGGGTATCGTGGGCCTCGTCGACAAAATCAGCGATCGTCAATTGCAGTTGCGCGGCCCATAGCCGCCCTGCCTCGTCGCTCGGCGCCAGATTAAGGAGAGCGCCGAGATAAGCGAGGATCGCCGCGGTCTGGCCGATCATCAGATCGCCGGCTTTGAGAAAAGGCGGGGCAAAGGCTGGACGGGTCGTCCCGCCGGCCTGCATCAGGCGCATCATCTCGTCCTCGCCACCCGGCCCGCGGGCGACATCGACGTAATCGGCGCCGGCCTCTTCGAGGGCGAGGCGGACAAGCTCGCCGCGCCCCTGGATCCCGCTCCAGTAATAAAGCTCATATTTCATGCCGACGTTCCTCATTGCCGGGGCCCGCGATTCGTGTCGATTGCAGCCGCCGCGTCGCAGAGAGCAGCCGCAGCCCAGCCGCCAATAGCTAAAACAAGCGTGGGGCGGCGATCGCCGTTTCAGCTGTGCCGGGTGTAGGCCCGGCAGACGAGGCGCGCGCGATCGGTGATGTGCGGGCGGATATGCGCCGGCATCGGGGTCGATTCGCTCGCCTGCTTCCACCCGCCGCCCGACACCACTTCGGGCGACGCCAGGTGATAGAGCGCGACATATTTCGGGTGGCCCATAGCACGGAACCGGCGAGCGCTGAGGACACCCGGCACCCGGCTCAACGCCGGCACGTGCTCGGTATCGTACCAGGCGTTGAATTCGGTTTCATCCTGGGCGGCCGGGGTCATCGCCACCAGCAGCAAGCCGCCCGCGTTCGGCGGTGCCATCGCATCGCCCGGCAGGATCTGCTCGCCTTCGAACCGCGGCAAGAGCCGGCGGCATTTTGCCGTGACCCGCTTTGACCACGGCGACAGACTGTCTCCGCCGATCGCGCGATAGGCCGGGCTGTCGAGCACGGCGAGGCCTTCGAGGTCGTAGGTTGCAACCGAGTGCCGTGGATCATCAGCGCCGATCCAGCGCTCCAAGGTCGCAAATCCCGGCACCCGCCGCCGTTCCGGAATATGTTCGAGATCGTACCAGTCGTTGAACTCGTCCTCGGTGACATCCGAGAAGTCGAACGCTGCGATCAACAGCCCCTTTGCCATTTTGGGTTTCCTCCGCCTGATGCTACGGGGAATGCTACGCCAGGAATGCGGGCCGCCCCAAAAGAATCAGTCCCCGGCGCGAGCGATCGCTGCGATGATGCCCGAATGTTGCGATCGCCGGCTCAGGGCGCCATGCCCTTCTCGGCCAGTTCGCGCAGCGCCTTGTCGCTCTTGGTCTGGTCAAAGCCCATGGCGTTCATGATGTGCGGCGCTTTGGTGAACTGAATGTCGCGGTATTCGACGATTTCGACGCGGTTGCCCCAGGGATCGAGAAAATCGAGAAACTGCCCCGGCAGCAATTCGCCGCCGGCGGTTTCGACCAGCGCCCGCACCCGCGAGCGGTCGTCGACGACGAGCCCAAAATGACGGCGCTGGTCGCGACCGCCGCCCTTGGCTTGCATCAAATTGATGAACTGGTCGCCAAGCTCGATAAAGGCGTTGCCCGGCCGTTTAGCGCGCAGGGTGAAATCAAAGATCTTGCCGTAAAACGCGAGCGCTTCGTCGATGTCGCCGACCTCGAGTGCGATATGGTTGATGCCGACCAGCCGCGGCTTGTTGCCGGCGCCGGTGCCTGTGTTCTCGGCCATTGGAACCCTCCTGAGGTTGGTGCGACTGCGCTAATCTATATCGGTCGCGATTTGCCGAGTTCGATGCCGCGATCAGGGAAATCGGCAGGGATGCATCGGCGCCCACCGTCGTCGCCGATTGGATTGGCAAAGCGCAACCGGATATAACTTGCCAGCAGGCTGCGAAGGGGTTGCGGGATGTCGGTTGAACTGACGGTCGAGGGTGCGGTCGCCAAAATCATTCTGAACCGCCCGGAAAAATTGAATGCGCTCAACACCGAAATGCGCCAGGCCCTGTGCGATCACTTTTTGCGGCTGCGCTACGATGATGCCGTGCGCGCCGTGATCGTGACCGGGGCGGGCCGCGGGTTCTGCTCGGGTGCCGATGTCGAACGGATGGCGGGGCAGGAGCACGATTTGCGCGCCGGCCGCGAGCGCCTGCAACAGGGCGGCCATACCTTTATCCGCGCGCTCCATTCGATCGAGAAGCCGGTCATCGCCGCGGTGCGCGGCCCGGCGGTCGGCATCGGCTGGAGCATCGCCCTTGCCTGTGATCTCGTCGTGGCGTCGGAGACGGCGCGCTTTTCGCAGATCTTCCGGCGGATCGGGCTGGCGCCCGATGGCGGTGCGATCTGGTTCCTGACCCGGCGGCTAGGCATGGCCAAGGCCAAGGAATTGGTCTTCACCGCTCGTTTTGTCGAAGCGCAGGAGGCGTTGGCGCTGGGGCTCGTCAATTACGTCGTCGAAGACGGCGAGCTGATGGCCAAAGCGCAAGAGTTGGCGGCAGACCTCGCCGCGGCGCCGACCTTTGCGCTGGGACTGGCAAAAAAGCTGTTCCACGCCGCCGAGGGCCCGAGCCTCGACGACTATCTCGACATCGAGAGCTTGGTGCAGCCGCAATTGCACATGACAGCCGACAATGCCGAAGGGGTCGCCGCCTTCCGCGAAAAACGAGCGCCCAAATTCATCGGCCGCTGACGGCACGGGCCGACACCGTTGCTTGGATTGCACCGGCCGATCGCTTCCGGCGTATTAGCAGCGGTGCGATGCAGACGGCGGGAACCCGGCTTCTCTTCGTCATGGTCGCCGCGCGCCTTCAGCCCACAGGCTTGTCCCATGAGGGAGGCGAGGGTCCAGAGAGCTTGCCCTAAGCTCGAGCAGGGTCCTCAACCACATTTCGGCCGCACCTGTTCAGGCCAGGGGCAGGCCCACTTTTGTGGGCATGACCCGAACGTGCGGGCATGGAGCCCTGAATTGCCATGATCAATCACCCGTACTCGGGGTCATCTTATGACGGCGGGTCGCGGTCGAGCACTTCTTTGATGCGCTTAGGGTCGACGCGGATTTCGACCCCGGCGCGCTCCTGCTGTAGCACCATCGGCGAGCGCGAGTCGCGATCGCCCCAGCCGCGGTTTAGAGCCTCGGAAAGTTCGGCCAATGCCAGATTGGTGATCCGCATCGGCACGTTGAAATCGCGGCCGAGCTGGGTGGCAAGCGTCATGTCCTTGTGCGCCAAGCGCAGCGCAAAGGCGGCGGGATCGTAAATGCCAGGCAGGAACTGGTCGACTAAACCGTCGAATGTCCGCCGCCGCCCACCCGCACCGTCGCGCACCGCTTCCCACAAGGCGAGCGGCTCGACCCCGGCTTTGACTCCGACGGTGAACATCTCGGCGAGGGCGGTCTGGATGCAATAGCCAGCACCGTTGTGGACGAGTTTGGCGACCGAGCCGGCGCCGATCGGGCCGACATAGCGAGCCTTGTCGCCCATCGCGTCGAGCACGGTCTTGTAGCGGTTGAAGATCTGCTCGTCGCCGCCGACCCACAGCGCCAGCTTGCCGGTGCGCGCGCCGCGCGGCCCGCCGCTGACCGGCGAGTCGAGCATGTAGACGTCGCGTTCGGCAAAGGCGGCGTTGATTTTGCGCACCATGGTAGGCGAGTTGGTCGAGAGGTCGAAATAAGCCTTGCCGCGGCTCATCCCGCTCAA
>DASXMC010000301.1:0-2193 GCA_036495885.1 Allostellaceae bacterium
CCGGCAAACAGCCCTACGCTCGGATAGAGAAAGGCGGCGTCGATGCCGTCGAGATCCATGTCGGGGATGCGCTTGTGGGGATCGAACCCGCCGGGCCGACCTTCCTCATATTTGAGCTCAGTCGCCTTGACGGCGCCCTGCCGCGCGCCAACGCCGCCGATGCTGCCGAAGCCGCGCTGCGGATCGCCGGCCACGCGCTCCTCGATGATCAGCCGGCGCTTGCCGTCCTCGTCATCGACGAGGCGCGGCGCCTGATCGCGGTACTTAGGGTCGGTGTATTTGTTCCAGAGGTCGAACGGCTCCAGGACGTGACCGTCGGCATCAATGACATTGTAAGCCCGAGTCATGACTAGCTCCTTCGAAACAAACGTTCGTTGGCCTCTACAAGCATGGGCATGCTGCTGTGGCGGCTAAGCCAGCGTCAGCTCGCGATAGCCGTCCGCCACCACCCCTTCGCAGCGCTCGCGGAATTTGGGGTGGCCGCCGCTATAGCGCATGATCCGGCGGACCTGCTTGCCCTCGACATTACGGTTGATGCCGGTCATCCACGAATCGACCTCGGTGAACAGCAGGCCTTCGCTCGCCGCAATGACGTGGTCGGTCCAGGCGGCGGCACCCGCCGCGGTGGCCTCGATGCGGGTCAGGCCACGCTCGTGCGCGAAGCGTATCAGCCCGGTCACCCAATCGGCGCTGTATTCGGCGGCGCGCGGAAAGTTACCGAGCCCGGCATGCGGACCCATTACCATCAGCAGGTTGGGAAAGCCGTCAACCAGGATGCCGAGAAAGGTCTGCGGCCCGTCCCGCCAGTTGTCCTTTAACGACACCCCGTCGACGCCGCGGATGTCGATGCGGTCGAAGGCGCCGGTGATCGCGTCAAAACCTGTCGCGTAGATGATGATGTCGAATTCATACTCGGCGCCGCTGGTCTTGATGCCCCTCGGCGTGATGCGCTCGATCGGTGTCTCGTTGATGTCGACAAGCTTGACGTTGGGCTGGTTGTAGACCTCGTAGTAGCCGCTCTCGAGCGGCACGCGGCGGGTACCGAAGCCGTGGTTTTTCGGGATCAGCTTTTCGGCGACGATCGGATTCTTGACCCGCTGGCGGATCTTGCGCGCGACGAAATCGGAGATCAGCGCGTTGGCCTTTCGGTCCACCAGGATGTCGCGGAAATTGCCCATCCAGATCCCAAAGCCGGGCTCACCGTAAAGCTTCGCCCAGAAGGCCTCGCGCTCTTCTTCCGTCACCTCGTGGGTGGCGCGCGGGTCGGTCGCATGGATAAAGCAGCCATAGGTCTCTTGGCAGCGCGCGAAGATCTCGGGATAGTTGGCCCGGATCCGGCGCATCTCCTCCTCACTGATCCTGGCGTTGTGCAGCGGCGCGGCCCATTGGGGGGTGCGCTGGAACACGGTCAGATGACCGACGGTCTTGGCCACTTCGGTGATGGTCTGTATGCCGGTGGCGCCCGTGCCGATCACCGCCACGCGCTTACCCTCGAACCTCACCGGTTCCCTGGGCCAATAATGGGTGTGGCAGGACTGGCCGCAGAACGTCTCGACCCCGGGGATGCGCGGCATGGTCGGGGCCGAGAGCACGCCAACCGCGGTGACGAGGAAGCGGGTGGAGTAGCGCCGGCCGTCTTCGAGCGTGACATCCCAGCTGCGCGTGTCCTCCTGATAAAACGCCGCCGCGACCCGGCTGTTGAATTGGATATCACGACGCAGGTCGAACTTGTCGGCGACATAGTTTAAATAGCGCTCGGTCTCGGGTTGGCCGGCGAAATGCTCCTCCCAATCCCATTCCTCGAGCAGTTCCAGGGAAAAGGAGTAGCCGTAGGTCCAGCTCTCCGAATCAAAGCGGGCGCCTGGATAGCGGTTCCAGTACCAGGTGCCGCCGACGCCGGTGCCGGTCTCGAACACCCGCACCTTGAGACCGAGCTCGCGCAGTCTGTAGAGCTGGTAGAGCCCGGAAACCCCAGCGCCGATGATGATCGCGTCGAAATCCAAGCCCGTCTCTATTGAAGTTCCTTCGAGAACCGCTGGTGATCCATCCATCCGTCTTCCCTCACCCGCTTCAATCGATCAGATCACCCAAGCCGCAGCAATCGCGCGCTTTCAGAAAGCCGCGCCGCGGCCGATTGCATCGCCCGGCTGAGCAGCCCGACGGCGTCAATGTCGATGTCGTGGGAATGTGCCG